>JBAPQQ010000579.1:0-6436 GCA_049280695.1 Mycobacterium sp. | reverse complement strand
TCGGTGAACTTGCCCTTGCCGCCGCGGGTTCGGATGATCGAGCCGACCACGTTGGCGCCCACGTTGCGCACCGCACCCAGCCCGTAACGGATATCGGCGCCCACCGACGCGAAGTTCAGGCCCGACTCGTTGACGTCGGGCGGCAGGACGGTGATGCCCAACCTGCGGCAGTCGGCCAGGTACACCGCGGCCTTGTCCTTGTCGTCGCCCACCGACGTCAACAGCCCGGCCATGTACTCGGCCGGGTAGTTGGCCTTGAGGTAGGCGGTCCAGTACGACACCATCGCGTATCCGGCGGCGTGGCTCTTGTTGAACGCATAGTCGGCGAACGGCAGCACGGTGTCCCACAGCGCCTTGATAGCGCCTACGGAAAATCCGTTCGCGCGCATGCCTTCCGCGAAACCCTCCCGCTCCTTGTCGAGCACCTCGCGCTTCTTCTTGCCCATCGCCTTGCGCAGGATGTCGGCTCGGGCCAGCGAATAGCCGGCCACCTTCTGCGCGATGCGCATGATCTGTTCCTGGTAGACGATCAGGCCGTACGTCTCGGCGAGGATGTCGAGCAGCGGCTCGGCCAGCTCGGGGTGGATCGGCTTGACGGGCTGGCGGCCGTTCTTGCGGTCGGCGTAGTCGTTGTGGGCGTTCTGCCCCATCGGCCCGGGACGGTACAGCGCGATGACCGCGACGATGTCCTCGAACCCCGTGGGCTGCATGCGGCGCAGCAGATCGCGCATCGGGCCGCCGTCGAGTTGGAACACCCCGAGGGTGTCGCCGCGGCCCAGCAGCTCGTAGGTGGGCTTGTCGTCGAGCGGCAGCGACTCGAGGTCGACGTCGATCCCCTTGTTGGCCTTGATGTTGTCGATCGCGTCGCCGATGATCGTCAGGTTTCGCAGGCCCAGGAAGTCCATCTTCAGCAGGCCGATGTTCTCGCACGACGGGTAGTCCCATCCGGTGATGACCGCGCCGTCCTGCGGCCGCTTCCACAGCGGAATGACGTCGGTGAGCGGTTCGGAGCTCATGATCACCGCGCACGCGTGCACCCCGGCGTTGCGGATCAGACCCTCCAGGCCCAGCGCGGTGTCGTAGATGGTGCGCACTTCTGGGTCGGTGTCGATGAGCCCGCGCACCTCGGCGGCCTCTTTGTAACGCTCGTGGGCGGGGTCGGTGATGCCCGACAGCGGGATGTCCTTGGCCATGATCGCCGGCGGCAGCGCCTTGGTGATCCGGTCTGCGATGGAGAAGCCCGGCTGGCCGAAGTGGATGCGGGCCGAATCCTTCAGCGCCGCTTTGGTCTTGATGGTGCCGAACGTGATCACCTGCGCGACGCGATCGTGCCCGTACTTCTCGCTCGCGTAGCGCAGCATCTCGGGGCGGCGACGGTCGTCGAAGTCGATGTCGATGTCGGGCATCGACGCACGCTCGGGGTTGAGGAACCGCTCGAACAGCAGGCCGTGCTCGATCGGGTCGATGTCGGTGATGCGCAGCGCGTAGGCGACCAGCGACCCGGCGGCAGACCCGCGGCCCGGTCCGACCCGGATGTCCACCGATCTGGCGTAGTTCACCAAGTCGGCGACGATCAGGAAGTAGGACGGAAACCCTTTATCGCAGATGACTCCGATCTCGTACGTCGCTCGCTCGGCGTAGCCGTCGGGCAGGCCGCCGGGGAAGCGCCGGCGCAATCCGGCGTCGACCTCGTGGCGCAGCCAGGACGCCTCGTCGTGACCATCGGGAACCGAGAAGATCGGCATCCGGTTGCGCGGCTGCCACACCTCGTCGTAGGGCTGTACCCGGTCGGCGATCAACAACGTGGAGTCGCAGGCGCCGGGCACCTGGCCGTCCCACAGCCGGCGCATCTCGGCGGCGGACTTCAGGTAGTAGCCGTCCCCGTCGAACTTGAAGCGGTTGGGGTCCGACAGCGTCTTGCCGGTCTGCACGCACAGCAGCGCCTCGTGGTTGTGCGCGGCGTCGCGCGTGACGTAGTGGCAGTCGTTGGTGGCAAGCGGCGCGATGCCCAGCGTGCGGCCGATCTCCAGCAGGCCGTCGCGGACCCGGCGCTCGATGGACAGCCCGTGGTCCATCAGCTCGAGGAAGTAGTTGTCGGGCCCGAAGATCTCCCGCCAGCGGGTGGCCGACTCGAGTGCCTCGCGGTGCTGGCCGAGCCGCAGCCGGGTCTGCACCTCTCCCGACGGGCAGCCGGTGGTGGCGATGATGCCGTCGGCGTGCTCGGCGATCAGCTCGGCGTCCATCCGCGACCACTTGCCCAGCTGACCCTCGAACGAGGCCAGCGACGACAGCCTGAACAGGTTGCGCAGGCCGGCGGCATTCTCGGCCACCATCGTCAGATGGGTGTAGGACCCGCTGCCGGAGACGTCGTCGTCCTTCTGGCCCGGGTCACCCCACAACACGCGGCGCGTCTCGAACCGCGAGCCTGGCGCGACGTAGGCCTCGATGCCGATGATCGGCTTGATGCCGGCTTTCGTGGCCTCGGAGTAGAACTCGCTGGCCCCGAACATGTTTCCGTGGTCCGTCATGCCGATGGCCGGCATGTCCAGCCGCTGTGCCTCGGCCAGCATCGGCGCGATCTTCGCGGCACCGTCCAGCATCGAATACTCGGTGTGGTTGTGCAGGTGCACGAACGAAGGCGCGATGGAACCGTCCATAGGGAGGCCAGTCTATGACCGAGCACCGACAGCCCTCGGCGTGTCGCGGCGTGTGTCTTTCTCAGGCCGGCTGGCGCAGCATTCGCGCCATGTCATCGGCCTGTTGGGCGCTCAGGTCCCCGGAGAGTTCCAGTCCTCGAGAGTCGATGGGTGCACTGATCTGCGGCGCTGAGACGACGACGCCGTCGCGTACGAACGCCAGCTGCCGGCCGACATGCTTTGCGGTGAGGTTGGCGAACGCCGCCGCCGACGCGGGCTGCAAGGTCACCCGCACGACGTAGAACTCCGATGCCGGCAATTTGACGGGCTCGACCGCGGTCAGTTGCAGTTCGATCTCTTGTGGTCCGAGAACATAGGCCGCGGTGCGCGTCATGTCACACGCGGTCACGACGGTCGACGGCGGGAAGACCGCGGGCGGCCCTTGGGCGGGTGGGCACTCGTCGGGGCTGCGGACCTCCTGCACGGGCCGCACTGGCAGCGGCACGATGTTCGGCGCCGGCGTTGCCGGCGTGGACGTGCCAGGGGGCTGCCCGGGGTCTTCGGCCCTGCCTCCGATGAGCTGCAGCCAGACGCTGCCCACGACCGCGACGATCACCGCGAGACTTCCCAGCAGCGCCACGACCGCGAGGATCTTCTTCAGCAACTGCGCGCGGCGCCGCGGCTCGATCACGACGGGAGTTTCGCAGGGTCGGCGTCGGATTCAGCGGTCGCGGCGCGCCGCCACAGGCCGTCGGCTGTCAGGACGGCAAGCGCACCCCAGATCAGGGCGAAACCCACCCAGCGCGCCGTCGGCATCGGTTCGTCGCCGACGAATACCCCCCAGGCCATCTGCAGCCCGGGATTGAGGTACTGCAGCAGCCCGAGAGTGATCAGCGGCAGTCGCTGCGCGGCAGCGGCGAACAACAGCAGCGGAATCGCGGTCACCGGGCCGGCCAGCACCATCAGCGCGGCGTGCCCGCCCCCGAGGTTCACGAAATGGGGGTGGCCGACGAGCTGAAGCACAACCAGGTAGCCGCCGGCCAGCGGCAGCGCCAACAGCGACTCGACTGCGACGCTGACCCGCGGATCGGCGGCCACCACTTTCTTCACCAAGCCGTACACGCCGAAGGAGGTGGCCAGAACGAGCGCGATCACCGGCAGCCCGCCCACCTGGACGGTCAGCACGGCCACCGCGGCGACCGCGATGCCCAGCGCGACCAACTGCAGCCGCCGGATGCCCTCCCGCAGAATGACCACGCCCAGCGCCACCGAGACGAGCGGGTTGACGAAGTAGCCGAGCGCGGCGTCTACCACGTGGCCGTGCGTCACGGCGAAAATGTATGTGCCCCAATTGATTCCGATCAGCGCCGATGCGGCGGCGAGCAGCATCCAGGTGCGTCTGCTCAGGCGGCGAAGGTCGCCGAGCTTGCGCCCGACGATCAGGACGATGACCAGGAGGAGCGCCGTCCAGACGTAGCGGTGTGCGAGCACCTCCAGCGACCCGGCGGGCAGCAGCAGCGGGAAGAAGCCGGGGCTCAGGCCCCACCAGATGTACGCGCCGATGCCGTAAGCCAGGCCCGACCTGCGGCTGTCACTCACCGCTGTGTCCGCGAAGGACGTCGAGCGCATGCTGCAGGTCCGGTGGATAAGGGGCGGTGATCTCGACCCGGCGGCCGTCGGCCGGGTGGGCGAACGCCAGCGAACGCGCGTGCAGCCATTGGTGGTCCAGGCCAAGCTTTTTCGCCAGTGTCGGGTCGGCGCCGTAGGTCATGTCGCCGACGCACGGATGATGCAGCGCGGCGAAGTGCACTCGGATCTGGTGTGTGCGGCCGGTTTCCAGGTGGATGTCGAGCAGGCTTGCGGCCGGGAACATTTCGACGGTGTCGTAGTGGGTGATGCTGTGGCGTCCGCGCTCGGTGACGGTGAACTTCCAGTCGTGACTGCGGTGCCGTCCGATCGGCGCGTCGATGGTGCCGCTGGAGGGATCCGGATGCCCTTGCACCACAGCGTGATAGCGCTTGTCGACGGTGCGTTGCTTGAACGCGCGCTTGAGCACGGTGTAGGCGCGTTCGGACAATGCGACCACCATCACCCCCGAGGTGCCGACGTCGAGGCGCTGAACGATGCCCTGCCGCTCGTGGATCCCCGATGTGGTGATGCGGAATCCGGCCGCGGCCAGCCCGCCGAGCACGGTCGGGCCGGTCCACCCCACCGAGGCGTGCGCGGCGACGCCCGCCGGCTTGTCGACCGCGACGATGTCGTCGTCGGCGTAGAGCACGGTCATCCCGGCGACTTCCTCGACCCGATTCTCCAGCGGCGCAGGCTGTTCCGGCAGCCGCACCTGAAGCCAGGCGCCCGCCGCCAGGCGGTCGGACTTGCCGGCGCGGGCGCCGTCGATGTCCACCGCTCCCTCCTCGGCCAGAGCGGCGGCAGCGGTGCGGGACAGCCCCAGCAGCCGGGCCAGACCGGCGTCGACGCGCATGCCGGCCAGTCCCTCCGGGACCGGCATCGACTTTTCCGCCATCAGCGCTCGGCGGCGTCGGAGGTGCGCCTGCCGACGGTGTCGAAGTCGTAGCCGAACACGGACAGCGCGACGAGGAGCACGGCGCCGCCGACCACGCACGCGTCGGCGACGTTGAACACCGGCCACCAGCCGATCGACAGAAAGTCCACGACGTGGCCCTGCAGCGGTCCGGGCCAGCGGAAGAAGCGGTCGACGAGGTTGCCCAGCGCCCCGCCCAGGATCATGCCGAGCCCGATCGCCCACCACGGGGACACCAGCCGCCGGCCCATCCAGATGATGCCGATGACCACGGCCGTGGCGATCAGCGTGAGGATCCACGTGTAGCCGGTGGCCATCGAGAACGCCGCGCCCGAATTACGGACCAACGTCCACGTCACGGTGTCGCCGATGATCGACACCGGCTGCCCCGGGTTCAGCATGCGCACGGCGAAGACCTTGGTGACGATGTCCACAGCTAGAATCACCGCCGCCACCACGACCAGCAGCTTGATCCGGCGAGGCGGTCGATTGCCGGTGGCGTCCCCGTCCGGAGCGGACTCGTCGTTCACTCGTCCATCATCCCAGAGGCGTCCTGGTGCAGAATTCGGCCATGTCCCGCGTGACCGTCGTGACCACGGGCGGAACGATCGCATCGGTGGCCGGTGACGACGGTGTGCTGCGGCCCGCGCGCACCGGCGCAGAGCTGGTCGCGGGGCTTGACGTCGAGGTCGTCGACCTGATGAACAAAGACAGCTCGCAGCTGACCGTCGGCGATTGGGATCTCGTCGCATCGGCGATCTCTCGTGCAGTTCGGGACGGAGCCGGCGGCGTCGTCGTCACCCACGGCACGGACACGATGGAGGAGACCGCGCTGTGGCTCGAGCTGACGTATGACGGTGTGACCCCGGTGGTGCTGACCGGCGCGGGCAAGAGCGCTGATGCTGCGGGCGCCGACGGACCGGCGAACCTTCGCGACGCTGTCGCGCTGGCCGGCAGCGATGCGGCCCGCGGTCAGGGGGTGCTGATCTGCTTCGGTGGTGCGGTGCTGGAACCGCTGGGCACGCAGAAGGTCGCCGGAGGGTTCGACGGCCCACGGCTCACCGACCGCAAAGAGCGCCCCTTCCTCGGTGCCGCGTCGGCGGCCGTCGCGCCACGCGTCGACGTCATCGCGTGCTATCTGGGTGCCGACGCGGTCGCCCTCGACGCGTGTGTGGCGGCGGGCGCGCGCGGAGTGGTGCTCGAGGCGCTGGGTTCGGGGAATGCGCCGGATGCGGTGGTCGACGCGGTGCGCCGGCAC
>JBAPQQ010000578.1:0-2715 GCA_049280695.1 Mycobacterium sp. | reverse complement strand
CAGATTCAGCAGCTCCAGACGGTGGCCGGCGCCGAACATGTCCCAGAAGTCGCCCACCCACACCGGCCGCTCGGGCGGTGCGGTTTCCGGGTACGGGTTATGGTCGTAGAACGGGTGGTGACAGTTGGTCCACAACACCACCGACCCGGGCTTGTCGAGGACCACCTGCGCGTCGACCACACGCATCAGGTAGATCATCCACAGGTGTCTGCCCTGGTCCCAGGCGCAGTGGTAGTCGACGGTGCGCGCCTCGGGCTGGGCCACCGTGCGGGTATAGATTTCGGTCCCGGAGCCCAGCCGGTCGTAGGCCAACCACAGCCCCGGTTCATCGGTAGAGGTGAACCCACGCAGACTGTAGGTCCATTCCTCCAGGCTGCGGGTGTCGGCCAGGTACTCGTAGAGCTCGTCCGGAGGGCAGTCGATGTAATCGTTTACGGTGCAGTACCGGCCGAACACCTGGTCGTGCGGATACACCGACCGCATCATCTCCATGATGATCGGCGTCGCCTTCTCCCGCGGTGAAGTTTCGATCCGGATCACGCCCTCCATCGGCCCGGTCATGCCATCTCGGTCGAGCCGGTGGGCGGCGATATCCTCAAGCGCGGCTAGCGGCATGGGAGTCCTCCTGGTAGTCGGTTGAAACAGGTTGAGGTGCATGAATATTGGATAGTTGGTGCTCAAGAAACGGTGCGAACGGAGGGATTTCGTCGGCGGAGCACTCGATGCTGACCACCGACGGGCCGTCGGCATCCAGCGCGTCGCGCAGAGCCGGCACCAACGCGTCGGCGTCCGAGACGTCGACTGCGGGCAAGCCGGGGAACATCGCGGCCAGCCCCGCGCCGAGATTGCTGGGCGCGAACCGGTTGTAGCTGTAGATGCCGTCGTAGAAAAGCTTTTCGCGGGTCACGCACATGGCGTGGGCGTTGTTGTTGAACAACACCAGCGTGACTGGCAGCCGGTATTGGATGGCGGTGTGCAACTCGAGGCCGTGCATGAAAAACGACCCGTCGCCGGCCACGATGATGGTGCGACGACGCCTAGCGAACGCCATGCCGATGCCGGCGCCGAAGCTGTAGCCCATGCCCCCCATCCCGAGCGCCACCACGAACCGGCCTGCGCGCCGGGCGGGCAGATGGTGGATCGCCGCCGCACCGGAATTGCCCGCGTCGACGACAATGTCTGAATCGTCGGGCAGCACCGCATCGAGCGCGGTGATCGCGTCGCGGTACCGGATGCCCGGTCCACGATGGATAGGCGGCCTCAACTCCGTGCGGAGCGTTGAGTCGACGGCGCCCAGTCCCTGCGGCCGGTAGTTCGTGAGCCTGCGTGTCAGCTCAGCCAACGACGCCCGAAGGTCGTTGGTGTGCACGTGGATACACGGGAGATACGGCGGGGCCGACCCGATCGACAGGGTACAAGTCTCGCGCAGCGCCGAGTCCAGACCAGCGCGGGCGGTGACCGACAAGCGGGTGCCAACCAGCAGGCACACCGCACCGCTGCGGATTGCGTCGGCGACCCCAGGATGGCCCATCACGCCGGTCACGCCCAGCGACGCTGACGCCCTTAGATCCAATTGGCTGACGTCCTTGGCGTCGGGCACCGTCGCGACGCACGCGTGCAGCGCCGTGCGCAGTTGCCCAAGCTCCTCACGGGCATCATCATGGGCCACCTGCTCACCGGCGATGATGGTCACCGGTCCTGAGGCACCGTGTAGCGCCCGCAAAATCGGATAGGGATCTTCGGGACAGGGCCGTTGTCCGTTTAACGTCAATGCACCGCTGGTCTGGACTGTGGCCTGCTGAACATCCTTGGGCAGCAGCAGCACCGCGGGACCGCCATCACGGGCCGCTGACACCGCCTCCGGCAACGCAGTCAGGATGTGGTCCGGACTGACGATCCGCCGGCAGTACACCGAAACGGCCGAGAACACGGCCTCCGCGTTGAGCGAGCCGTTGTGGCCGCTGGTGTCCTGAAAGGCGCCGCGCCCATCCAGTGCGGTCGGCGACTGGCCGACCAGCGCGAGCACCGGAACGCGACTGGCGTACGACTCACCCAGTCCGGCGACCAGGTTCAGCGCCCCGCCACCGGAAGTGGCCGCCACCACGCCCAGGCCCGCAGTGGCGCGGCTGTAACCGTCGGCCATCGTCGCCGCGGAGAATTCGTGCTTGGCCAGCACCGCCGTGACGTCCGGGCAGAAGAAAGCCGCATCGTAGAGATCCTCGATATTCGCCCCATGCACACCGAAGACGTGGCCGATCCCCCCGGCCGTCAAGTAGTCGACGACGTAGTCGACCACCCGGCTGCCCGCTGTCCGCGGCCAGATTGCCCGCTGAACCCGACCGCAGCCTCGCTCGGTGCCGTCGTCCGTGGTTGCGGATGCCCGTGAGACGATCGTCATGGTTCCTGCCCTTAACGTCGGTGCTGTGGACGCCACCCTTGCTCTTGCTTGAAGTCATTCGGCGGCGCGGTCGGCTTGGATGGGTCGCATTTGGAGGCAATTCACCGAGACCGCGCGACGGCGGTGAAGAGCGCACGTCGGGGTTGCTGAGGAACCCGCGGTCGCGGCGGCGATTGCGCAGATGGTGCCGGGTCGCCGTCCCAGGGGAACGACGACCCGGCGAGGCTTACATGGCCGGCGGGGTAAGGACCGTGTCGATCAGATAGACGGTGGCATTGGCCGTCTGAACGCCGCCGCACACCACCGATGCGTTGTTC
>JBAPQQ010000577.1:0-6339 GCA_049280695.1 Mycobacterium sp. | reverse complement strand
GGTTGCCCGGCGGACCTCAGTTGACTGCAGGCGGTTTCGGCTATGTTCATCCGCCCAAGGACTGGTACCAGACGTCACGGACGAAAGGCCTCCTTTCGAACTCGAGCTCATCGACGTGCAGACGTAGACACCATGTGGAACAAACCTTGGGATGTGGTCGAGCTACCCGCGCGGGTAAGTACGCGCAATTCTCGTGCTGCGTTGCAGGTTGGCACACGTCGGCATATCGCAAAGGTCTACACAGTCAGAACCTTCGGCGTCGAGGATCCAAACGCGATCCTTACGCGTCGGCTGGTCTGTCTTGCGTGCGGCCGGCGACCGGGCGAATCGATCGTTCGCCGCACGCGGGACCCGTGTTGCAGCGAATGATCGCTTCAGGCAGGTTGACGGACGCGTCGCAAATAGGGTCCAACGACTCCTAACGACTGCTCGGACGTCCGCTAGCTTGAGATGCCTTATCCACCGCAGTGCCAGCGCGATCAACTCAGGAGTGTGCGCGATGTCGCCCAACGACACGACATCCTCACAGTGAACGCGACACTAGTGACCCAGGCTCAAAATGAAGAGATGAGAAACCTCACCGAGGCCGCTATGCCCAGAACGACGAGATCAAGAAAGTGTCAGCGTGGGCGGCAATCCTGTTCGCGCCCAGATTGATCGGCACCGTGTACGCGATGAACTTCGACCACATGCCCGAATTGCATTGGCTGGGCTGCTACCCATTGGCACTCGTCCTGATGCTCATCACCTGTCTCGGGCTCAACATGATGTTCAAACGTCAGAACTGGCTGTAGCAACGATTCCTGTCGTCGCCGAAGCCACCGTTGTCACAAGATAACCTCCGGACTTACGGAGGCTCACCGCGACTCACGATAGACGACCAAATCCCCCCGCGCCCGTAAAGATCCCGTCAAGATCAGACAGCAGCGGCACCAAGATCCCATCAACAGATCAGCTGTCCGAAAGGGAAGCAGCTACCGTCCACTCGGGTATCGATGCGCCGCGATATTGGCGATGAGAATCGGAGGACTGAGATGGGCGACCTAGTGTCGGTGCTCATTCTGTTGGCCTTTTTCGGGCTATGCGCGCTCTACATCCGCGGCTGTGACCGGATGATCCGCAAAGACGAAATCGGCGAGCCGACAGTGGAACTGAGTCGAGAGGCAGCCGAACAACTGTGAATAACGTCGACAACATAGCTGGGCTCCTGCTCGCGGTAGCGCTAACCGCATTTCTGTTCATCGCGCTGCTGTTTCCGGAGAGGTTCTGATGTCAATTCCGAGTTGGCTGCAGTTCGCGGTGTTGATCGCGGTGCTTCTTCTCACCGCGCCACCGCTGGGCTTCTACATGGCCAAGATCTATGTCGACGGGGGCAAGGCGCCCGGCGAGCGGGTATTCGGGCCTATCGAGCGCGTCATCTACAGAGTATGCCGGGTGGATCCCGCGAGCGAGCAGCGCTGGACAACCTACGCGTTCTCAGTGCTCGCGTTCAGCGTGGTGTCGTTCTTGCTGCTGTACGGGATCGAGCGGCTACAGGCTGTGCTGCCGTTCAATCCGACCGACAGGCCGGAGGTGACCGATCATGTTGCGTTCAACGCCGCGGTCAGCTTCATGACCAACACCAACTGGCAGTCCTACAGCGGCGAAGTGACGATGAGCCACCTCACACAGATGGCCGGACTCGCCGTGCAGAACTTCGTCTCCGCGGCTGTCGGCATGTGTGTGATGGCGGCCCTCATTAGAGGTCTGGCTCGCAAGAAGGCCACCACGCTTGGCAACTTCTGGGTGGATCTCACCCGCACGGTCCTACGGATCCTGATTCCGCTGGCATTCGTGGTCGCGATCGTGCTGATCAGCCAGGGCGTGATCCAGAACCTGCACGGTTTCACCACGGCCGATACGGTCGAGGGCGCCACCCAACTCATCCCGGGCGGCCCTGCGGCGAGTCAGATCGCGATCAAGCAATTGGGCACGAACGGTGGCGGATTCTTCAACATGAACTCCTCGCATCCGTTTGAGAACTACTCGCCGATAAGCAACTTCGTAGAGAACTGGGCCATCCTGATCATCCCGTTCGCGCTTGCGTTCACCTTCGGGAAGATGGTGCGCGATCGACGTCAGGGCATCGCCGTGTTCGCCATTATGCTCATAATTTGGCTCGGGATGTCTTTTGCCGCAATGTCATTCGAGGCGCATGGCAACCCCAACCTCGACGCGCTTGGCGTGACACAGGGCATCACCGCCGACCAGTCCGGCGGCAACATGGAGGGCAAGGAGATCCGCTTCGGCACGGGTGCCTCCGGCTTGTGGGCCGCATCGACGACAGGCACCTCCAACGGTTCGGTCAACTCGATGCATGACAGCTTCACACCGCTGGGCGGTATGACGCCGCTGGCGCACATGATGCTCGGCGAACTGAGTCCTGGCGGAACCGGTGTGGGTCTGAATGGACTGCTGATCATGGTGATCCTGTCGGTGTTCATAGCCGGCCTCATGGTGGGCCGAACACCGGAGTATCTGGGCAAGAAGATCCAGGCCACGGAGATGAAGCTGGTCACCCTCTACGTCCTGGCGATGCCCCTCGCCCTGCTCGGTTTCACGGCCGCGTCGGTACTGATCCCGTCCGCTTTGGACTCGCGGAACAACCCTGGCCCGCACGGCCTTTCGGAAATCCTGTACGCCTTCACGTCCGGATCCAACAACAATGGGTCGGCCTTCGCTGGTCTGACCGCGTCGACGTGGTGGTACGACACCACGATTGGATTGGCGATGCTGATCGGCAGGTTTTTCTTGCTCATTCCCGTGCTTGCGATCGCGGGATCGCTAGCGCGCAAGGGAACCACGCCGGTCACCGCGGCTACATTCCCGACGCACAAGCCGTTGTTCGTCGGCCTCGTCATCGGGATCGTGCTGATTGTCGGCGGCCTGACCTTCTTCCCGGCCTTGGCGCTGGGTCCGATCGTCGAGCAGCTATCTATCTAGGAGATACGCACAAGTATGGAGACCATCGCAACGCCGAGCTCCTCTGAGGAGCAGACGGCACTTCAGCTGCGGCTGGCCAAACGCTCGCTCTTCGACCCGACCATCATGCGTGCCGCGCTTGTCGACAGCGTGCGCAAGCTGAATCCCCGGGTCCAGGCCCGCAACCCGGTCATGTTCGTCGTGCTGGTGGGCAGCGTCGTGACGACTCTCGTGTTCTTGCGCGACCTTGTCTCGTCGACTGCGCAGCAGAACGTATTCAACGGCCTCGTTGCAGCGTTCTTGTGGTTCACGGTCCTGTTCGCCAACTTCGCGGAGGCGATGGCCGAAGGACGCGGAAAGGCGCAGGCGGCCACCCTCCGCAAGGTCCGATCCGAAACCATGGCGAACCGGCGCACGGCCTCGGGCCGGATCGAATCGGTGCCGTCCTCGCAGCTCGACATCGAGGATGTGGTGGAGGTATCGGCCGGCGAAACGATCCCGTCTGATGGCGAGATCATCGACGGCATCGCCTCGGTCGACGAATCGGCGATCACCGGTGAATCCGCACCGGTGATCCGCGAGTCCGGCGGCGACCGTTCCGCGGTAACCGGCGGCACGGTGGTCCTGTCAGACCGCATCATCGTCCGGATCACCGCCAGGCAAGGCGAAACCTTCATCGACCGGATGATCGCCCTGGTCGAAGGCGCCTCGCGGCAGAAAACGCCAAACGAGATCGCGCTGAACATTTTGCTCGCTGGATTGACGATCATCTTCCTGCTCGCAGTGGTGACGTTGCAGCCGCTCGCCATCTACTCGGGCGAGGGTCAGAAAGTGATCGTGCTCGTGGCCCTGCTGGTGTGCCTGATTCCCACGACAATCGGTGCGTTGCTGTCTGCCATCGGAATCGCGGGTATGGACCGGCTCGTACAACACAACGTGTTGGCGACGTCCGGGCGGGCAGTTGAGGCGGCCGGCGACGTGAACACGCTGCTGCTGGACAAGACTGGAACCATCACGCTGGGTAACCGTCAGGCCACCGAGTTCGTCCCGGTCGACGGCCTAACCGCGGAGCAGGTGGCCGATGCCGCCCAGCTGTCGAGCCTTGCCGACCAAACGCCGGAAGGGCGCTCCATCGTCGTACTGGCCAAGAACGGGTTCGGACTGCGCGCACGCGGCGAAGGCTTCATGCCGCACGTCACGTTCGTCCCGTTCACAGCCGAGACACGTATGTCCGGAGTCGACCTCGCCGAAGACGGCGCGACGCGGCGAATCCGCAAAGGTGCGGCGTCCGCGGTGATGAAGTGGTTGCGCGACCACGGCGGCCACCCGACCGAAGAGGTGGGCGCCATCGTCGACGGGATCAGCTCGGGCGGCGGCACACCATTGGTCGTCGCCGAGTGGGACGACCGAAACGGCGCGCGCACACTAGGCGTCGTCCACTTGAAGGACATCATCAAGGAGGGCATGCGGGAGCGGTTCGACGAGATGCGGCGGATGAGCATCCGCACCGTGATGATCACCGGCGACAACCCCGCGACCGCCAAGGCGATAGCCGAGGAGGCTGGCGTCGACGATTTCCTGGCGGAGGCCACGCCCGAAAACAAGCTCGCCCTGATCATGCGAGAACAGCAGGGCGGCCGGCTGGTCGCCATGACCGGTGACGGCACCAACGACGCGCCGGCGCTCGCACAGGCCGACGTGGGGGTGGCCATGAACACCGGCACCCAGGCCGCCCGGGAGGCCGGCAACATGGTCGATCTCGATTCCGACCCGACCAAGCTCATCGAAGTCGTGGAGATCGGCAAGCAGCTGCTCATCACGCGGGGTGCGCTGACTACGTTCTCGATCGCTAATGATGTCGCGAAATACTTCGCGATCATCCCGTCGATGTTCGCGGGCCTGTTTCCGGTGCTCGACAAGCTGAACATCATGGCACTGCACTCGCCGCGTTCGGCGATTCTGTCGGCGGTCATCTTCAACGCGCTGGCGATTGTCGCCTTGATTCCGCTGGCGTTGCGCGGCGTGCAGTTCCGGGCCGAGAGCGCGCCGGCAATGCTCCGGCGCAACCTGCTGATCTACGGAGTGGGCGGCCTGGTCATCCCTTTCATCGGCATCAAACTGGTCGATCTCATCATCGTTCTCCTTGGAGTCTTCTGATGCGTCGCCAACTATTGCCCGCAGTCATCATGTTGGTGGCTCTTACCGTGATCACCGGTGTCTTGTACCCCCTCGCGGTGACCGGCGTGGGCCAACTGTTGTTCCGCGATAAGGCGAACGGCTCGCTCATCGCACGGGACGGCCAGGTCGTCGGCTCTTCTCAAATCGGCCAACAATTCAGTCAGCCGAAGTACTTCCACCCGCGTCCATCATCGGCTGGCGACGGCTACGACGCGTCGGAGAGTTCCGGCTCGAACCTCGGGCCGACGAACGAGAAGCTGCTCGAGGCCGTCGCAGAACGGGTCGACGCATACCGCAAGGAGAACAATCTCTCGCCCACCACTCCGGTTCCGGTCGATGCCGTCACAGGCTCGGCCTCCGGGCTGGATCCTGCCATTTCGGTCGCCAATGCCAAGTTGCAAGCGCCCCGCGTGGCCGGGGCGCGCAACCTGCCCGTCGAGCAGGTCATGGCGTTGGTCAATGAATACACCGACGGCCGTGGTCTTGGGTTCCTTGGAGAGCCAGCGGTAAATGTGCTCGAACTGAACATCGCATTGGGTCGCACCTGATCGAGGCGCGCGCCATGCTGGACGAGGCACGGAAGGATCGGGGCGGTCGCCGATGACAGCCGTGCTGCTAGTCGAGGATGAGCCGCAGATCGTGCGGGCACTGCGGGTGAATCTGTCTGTGTGCGGGTACGACGTGACCACGGCCCGTACCGGCGCAGCAGCACTGCGGGCCGCGATAGAGGAGCACCCTGACATCGTAGTCCTCGACCTCGGGCTGCCCGACATGCAAGGCATAGAGGTGCTCAAAAGCCTGCGCGGTTGGTCGTCGGTACCGGTGATCGTGCTGTCGGCGCGTACGGCAGCACCCTCCGAAATGGTCGCCGTGCTCGACGCCGGCGCAGACGATTACGTAACGAAACCCTTTGATATGGAGGAGTTTCTGGCGCGATTGCGCGCGGCGGTGCGCGCGCCGCTGAGGCGACCGAAGCGGAACAACCGGTCGTTGAGACGTCGTCGTTCACCATCGACTTGGCGGCGAAGAGAGTGACCAAGAACGGCTCGGATGTGCACTTGACGCCGACCGAATGGGACATAGTCAAAGTGCTTGTGCGAAATCGCGGCAAGCTGGTCGGGCGCACGGAACTGCTCACGGCGGTCTGGGGGCCAGCTCACGCGGAGCAGACGCATTACCTACGCGTCTATCTCGCACAGC
>JBAPQQ010000576.1:0-3387 GCA_049280695.1 Mycobacterium sp. | reverse complement strand
GATCACCTCATCTACCCGCGCGAGCTGACGTCGCGATATCCGTCGCCGGAGGGCCGCCCGCCGTGGCCGCCCGAAACCGCCTGGCCGGACTCGTGGGTTCTGATCGGCGCGATGGCCGCGGTGACGCGGCGGGTGCGGTTCTCCAACGCGGTTTACGTCGCGCCGGCACGGCCGCTGCTGGAAGTGGCCAAGCAGGTGGCGACGGCCTCGGTGCTGTCACAGGGGCGGGTGTCGCTGGCGGCCGGGGTCGGCTGGATGCGCGAGGAATACGAGCTGCTGGGACAGGATTTCGGCACCCGGGGTAAGCGTCTGGACGAGATGATCCCGGCGCTGCGCGCCCTGTGGCGGGGCGGCTGGGTGTCCTGGAGCGGGCACCACTACCAGGTGCCGGAAATGATGATCGAGCCGCATCCGTCCGAACCGGTACCGATCCTGTGCGGCGGCGAGTCCGACGCCGCGCTGCGCCGCGCGGCGAGCCTGTGCGACGGCTGGGTGGGCTACGCATACCGGTGGGACGAGGCCGTCGGCTACGCGCAGAAGCTCACGGCGCTGCGGCGCGAACACGGCCGCGAGAACGAGCCGTTCGAGATCCTGCTGGCCTTGCTGGAGCCGCCTTCGCTCGACCTGTACCGGCGGGCCGACGACGCCGGCATTACGTCGGTCATGTGCGCGCCGTGGATCGGCCAGGTCGACCCGGCTCCGGGCGATCCCGAGCGCTACCGCGCTCCGATCGAGCGCTTCGCTGAGGCGTTCATCCACAAGATGCGGCGGTGATCTAGAGTCCGAAGGTGCCTCGGACAGTCATCGTCGACTCGCCGAACCCCGGCGTTGCCGTGGTGCGGCTGGATCGCCCGGAGCGCCTCAACGCGATCAACGGCGCCATGCAGGCCGACCTGATGCAGGCGTTCACGTCACTGGCCACCGATACGTCGGTGAGCGCGGTCGTCCTGACCGGTGCGGGCCGTGGCTTCTGCTCGGGTATCGACGTGCGCGACTTCGGACCGGAGGCCCCCGAGGCGTCCGCTCCGGCGGTCGACCGGCTGCGGTTCCAGGAGTCGATGGCCCATCTGCCGCAAGCGATCTGGGCGTTGCCGCAGCCGGTCGTGGCCGCCGTCAACGGCCCGTGCGTGGGTGCCGGGCTGGCGCTGTGTCTGGCGGCGGACATCAGAATCTGTTCCACTGCGGCGTCTTTCGGTAACGCCGCGATCCTGCTCGGGCTGTCCGGTGCGGAGATGGGCATGAGCTACTTCTTGCCCCGCATCGTCGGGACCAGTGTTGCCGCCGAGTGGATGTTGACCGGGCGCACGGTGCCGGCGGAGGAGGCCGACCGCCGCGGTTTGGTGAGCCAGCTCGTCGATCCCGACGTCCTGCTCGACCGCGCGCTCGAGATCGCCTCTGCGATAGCCGAACTCACGCCGCTGGGTGTGCAGCTGACCAAGCGGGCGCTGCAGGTCAACACCGACGCCGCCGGGCTGGCCGCGGCCCTCGAGCTCGAGAACCGCAACCAGGTGCTCAGCCACGCCACCGACGAAGCGGCCGCCCGGCGGCGCAAGTGGTCGTCATGACGGGTCCGCTGCGGGGCGTGCGGGTCGTGATGATGGGCGGGCTGGGTCCCGGCCCGTTCTGCGGGATGCTGCTGGGCGACCTGGGCGCCGACGTGGTGCGCGTGGACCAGCCGAGGCAGGTCGACGGTCCGCTGCCCATCGACTACACCGTGCGCCGCAACCAGCGCTCCGTGGCGCTGGACGTCAAACATCCACGCGGTCGCGAGATCGTGCACCGGTTGATCGCCGACACCGACGCGTTCGTCGACGTGTTCCGTCCGGGTGTCGCCGAGCGGCTCGGCATCGGACCCGACGACCTGCGCGGCAGAAACCGCCGGCTGGTCTACGCGCGGATGACCGGCTACGGCCAGCACGGGCCGTACGCCGACCGCGCCGGCCACGACATCAACTACATCGCTCTGGCCGGCGCCCTGCACGGCATCGGCACCGAAGACGTGCCGGTACCGCCGCTGAACCTCGTCGGCGACAAAGGCGGCGGCGGAATGCTTTTGGCGCTCGGCCTGCTGAGCGCGATCCTCGAGGCGCGAGCGTCCGGCGAAGGCCAGGTGCTCGACGTGGCGATGGTCGACGGAGCCGCCACTCTGATGGCACCGTATTTCGGCATGGTCCACGCCGGCACCTGGGTGGACCGTCGGCACGACAACCTTCTCGACGGCGCGGCGCACTATTACGGCGTGTACGAGACCGCCGACGGCAAGCACATGGCGGTGGGCGCACTCGAGCGGCAGTTCTACGCCGAACTGTGTGAGCGCCTGGGCGTCGACGCGCCCCGCGGTGACGACGACCCGGCGGAGTGGAAGATGCATCGCGAAACGTTTGCCGCGCGGTTCCGACAGAAGACCCGCGCCGAATGGGAAAGCGAGCTCGGCTCGCCCGGCTCGTGTGCGGCCCCGGTGCTCAGCATCAGGGAGGCGCCGCACCACCCGCACAGCCGTGCCCGCGGGTCCTTCGTGGACGTGGACGGTGTGCTGCAGCCCGCACCCGCACCGCGGTTCTCGCGCACGGTTCCGCCGCCTCCCGCGCCGCCGGGCCTGGCCGGTGACCACACCCGTGAGGTGCTATCCGAACTCGGGTTCGACGACGCCGCTGTCGACGAGCTGACCGAGGACGGGGTGGCACAGCAGAGCAGAAGGGACGAGTAGTGGCTTGGGACTTCTCCACCGACCCGGACTGGGCCGCGCAGTTGAAGTGGATCGACGACTTCGTGCGGTCCGAATGCGAGCCGATCGACCTGATCGTCAAGGAGTCCCACGACCTCAATGACCCCGTCCGTCAGGCGCTGATCCCTCCGCTGCAGCAGATCGTCAAAGACCGCGGTTTATGGGCCACGCACCTGGGCCCGCATCTCGGCGGGCCGGGCCACGGACAGGTGAAACTCGCGCTGATCAACGAGATTCTTGGGCGATCCGAGTGCGCACCAATCGTTTTCGGCTCGCAAGCCCCCGACTCGGGCAACAGCGAGATCCTCGCCCACTACGGCACACCCGAACTCAAAGAGCGCTATCTGGAACCGCTGCTCGACAACCGGATCGTGTCCTGCTTCTCGATGACCGAGCCCCAGGGCGGTGCCGACCCGAAGGTGTTCACCACCACGGCCGTGCAGGACGGCGACCACTGGATCATCAACGGGGAGAAGTGGTTCTCGTCATTTGCGTCGATGGCGTCGTTCCTGATCGTGATGGCGATGACCGACCCGGACGCGCCGCCGTACGAACGGTACTCGATGTTCGTCGTGCCCGGCGAAACACCCGGCATCAACGTGCTGCGCGACGTCGGGCTCGGATATCAGCCGCTCGGCGGGGGCCGCGAGGGCTATGTGCGC
>JBAPQQ010000575.1:0-1616 GCA_049280695.1 Mycobacterium sp. | reverse complement strand
GCAAGCGCGTCATCGGGCAGAAGAAGGCCGTGCAGGCCGTCTCGGATGCGGTGCGCCGCACCCGGGCCGGTGTCGCCGACCCGAACCGCCCGACCGGCTCGTTCCTGTTCCTCGGTCCGACCGGTGTGGGCAAGACCGAGCTGGCCAAGGCGCTCGCCGAGTTCCTCTTTGACGACGAACGCGCGATGGTGCGCATCGACATGAGCGAGTACGGCGAGAAGCACTCGGTGGCCCGGCTCGTCGGCGCGCCTCCGGGGTACATCGGCTACGACCAGGGCGGTCAGCTGACCGAGGCGGTGCGGCGACGGCCGTACACGGTCGTGCTGTTCGACGAGGTCGAAAAGGCCCACCCGGACGTGTTCGACGTGCTGCTGGCTGTCCTCGACGAGGGCCGGCTCACCGACGGGCAGGGCCGCACAGTCGACTTCCGCAACACGATCCTGATCCTGACGTCCAACCTCGGGTCCGGCGGCAGCGAGGAGCAGGTGATGGCGGCCGTGCGCGCGACGTTCAAGCCCGAGTTCATCAACCGGCTCGACGACGTGCTGATCTTCGAGGGGCTCAACCCCGAGGAGCTGGTCCAGATCGTCGACATCCAGTTGGCCCAGCTGCAGAAGCGGCTGGCGCAGCGGCGGCTGCAGCTCGAGGTGTCGCTGCCGGCGAAGAAGTGGCTGGCCCAACGCGGGTTCGACCCGGTGTACGGTGCCCGTCCGCTGCGCAGGCTGGTGCAGCAGGCCATCGGCGACCAGCTGGCCAAGATGCTGCTGTCCGGCGAGGTGCACGACGGCGACACTGTCCCGGTGAACGTCAGCCCGGACGGCGACTCGCTGCTCCTGGGCTAGAGATTTCGGCGCGCAAACGGTCGCTCAGCGACCGCCAGCGCGCCGAAATCGGGGGGTATCCCATGAGCCGACGCCAGGGCATGGCGGTGTGTGACGGGGTTGTGATCGGCCGGAGTTCGGGAATCGCCGCCGGCAGCAGATAGGCTAGGGCCTGATGGTTCCGCTCTGGTTCACGCTGTCCGCGCTCTGTTTCGTGACCGCGGGGGTGCTGCTGTACGTCGACATCGACCGACGGCACAACCACGGCCGGCGCCGCAAGTCGTGGGCACGCTCGCACGGGTTCGACTACGAGCCGGAGTCGGCCGAGATCGTCAAACGCTGGAAGCGCGGCGTGATGTCCACCGTCGGCGACGCGGCCGCCCGCAACGTCGTGCTGGGTCAAATCCGCGGCGAGGCGGTCTACATCTTCGACCTCGAAGATGTCGCGACCGTCATCGCCCTGCACCGCAAGATCGGTACCAACGTCGTGATGGACCTGCGCCTGAAGGGGCTCAAGGAGCCGCGGGAGAACGACGTGTGGCTGCTCGGCGCCATCGGTCCGCGGATGGTGTACTCCACCAACCTCGACGCTGCGCGTCGCGCCTGCGATCGCCGGATGGTGACGTTCGCCCATACCGCCCCCGACTGCGCCGAAATCATGTGGAACGAGCAGAACTGGACGTTGGTGAGCATGCCGATCACCAGCAGCCGTGCCGAGTGGGACGAGGGTCTGCGCACGGTGCGGCAGTTCAACGACCTGCTGCGGGTGCTGCCGCCGTTGCCCACCAAGGCGAT
>JBAPQQ010000574.1:0-9932 GCA_049280695.1 Mycobacterium sp. | reverse complement strand
CGCCGACCGGAAGGCTGTGGGCCAGGAAGGTGAAGTACCCGACGTGTGCGATCGGGGCATCCAAAGCCAGCGAAAACAGTGGCAGCGCGAACAACGTGAGCATCGAAACCGACCAGAAGGCGTACCAGGTCTGCGCGAAGAGAAACTGGGCTGCTTGCCGCTTCTTATAGTGCGGAAGAAGTCGCGGCGTGTGGAAGAAAAGCACCTCCATCATCGAGTACGACCAGGCGAACTGTTGCGCCAGGTACGTCTGGAAGGTTTCGGGGCCTTCACCCACCGCGATCACGTCAGGGACGAAGACTCCTTCGTGGCCCTCAGCCGCCAGGCACACGGTCTCCAGGTGATCCTCTGCCCTGGTCGGCTGAAAACCGCCGATGGCGACTATCGCGGCGGTGTCATAGGTGCAGTGGCTTCCGATGATGAACGGCGTTCGAGAATATCCGAAATAGCCCATCTGCAGAGGACCCTGCAACACGAGTTCCTGCTCGGATGATCCTCGCGCCGCCCAGCTTTCGAAATTTCCGTAGACACTCGGGGCCTGCACCCACTTCACCTTCGGGTCACAGAAATAACCCAATACCTGATCCAGGTATTCAGGTTTGGGAACATGGTCGATATCGAGCTGGACGAAATGGCTGTAGAGCTTGCTGTACGCACTCAGCCAGGTATTGACGTTGCCTGCCTTCGTCGCAGGTTTGCTCCAGGAGGCCGCTTTTTCCTCGCCCCAACGCTGCTTGTCGTGCCGGCAAAAATATTTGACACCCAGGCTTTTGGCCAACTCGGCTATCTCGGGTGAATGTTCCTTGTCGACCAGGATCCAACTGTCGTGTGGGTATGTGATCTGGCGCATGGCCAACAGCTGGCGGCGAACGATCTCCAGTGACTCCGCGCCCGGAACGGTGAGGCTGATGATGGCGACACGACCTATCACACCAGCCGCTTCCGCGCGCTGCACCGGGATGTGCACCGGCCGGCGCATCTGCCCGACGAAGAAGAGGTACATCGATGTGAGGAAGGTGCCCGAGTAGCCGAGGGCCACGCTCGCCAAGATGAAGAGAACAGGATTGCCGACGTGGCGACCGCCCAACCACCACGCCCAGAACTGGCCGTTGACGAACCCCCACAGCACGACAAGCCCCCAGTATTGCCACCATTCACGCCGGCTCATCGTGTCGACCTGCCCGACACGAAAGCCGGGGTGGACGGCCGTTATGGCGTCCGATTCCTCAGCTTTCTCGCCCGGCTGGACCGGAGCCCACCGCCCGTCCGCATGCTTAGCCGACGATTGAGTGGTCAGCCCCTCGCGGTGAGCACCCCCCGAGTGCCTCGTCACCGAGCCAGTATGCAACAGCAGCGCGCGGGGCACCGCGAAGTTGACCTGGGCTACGTGGTCGATCATCGTTCAAGAACCGGGTACGTCTCGAGGAAGGTCGGCCTATGACACGGGGCTCCACGGTTCTGGTCACCGGGGGCAGTGGGTATATCGGCAGTCATACCTGCGTGGCCCTGATCGAGCGCGGCTATGAGGTCGTGGTGGTCGACGATTTCTCCAACAGCTCGCCGGAAGCGCTTGTGCGGGTGCGGGATCTCACCAACGTCATGCCGACGGCATACGACGTCGACATCCGCGATCGCAACGGTCTCGCCGAGGTGTTCGGTCGGCACGGGTTCGATGTCGTCATTCATTTCGCGGCGAAGAAATCCGTTCCGGAATCGACTCAGATCCCGCTGGAGTATTTCGACATCAACCTTGCCGGGACCATCAACGTGCTGCAGGTCATGCACGCCCACCGTGTGCGGCGGTTGGTGTACTCGTCGTCTTGCTCGGTCTACGGCGATGCACAGCAGGGGCCACTAACCGAGTCCGACATGCCCTGCCCGACAAACCCTTACGCGTGGACCAAGTGGACCTGCGAACAGGTCATTGACCAGGCCTGCCGCTTTCATCCGGAACTGGTCGCGACATCCCTCCGTTATTTCAACCCCATCGGAGCCCATCGAAGCGGAACACTCGGTGAGGCTCCCACCGGTCCTGCGTTCAATGCGATGCCGTTGCTCGCGCAGGTGGCGTCCGGGCAACTGTCCGATTTCACGATCTTCGGCACCGATTACCCGACCGCCGATGGAACAGCGATCCGTGACTACATCCACGTGCTCGACGTGGCCGAGGCGCATGTCGTGGCGCTCGAGCACATCGACGACTGCGCCGGTATGCAAATCTTCAACATCGGCACCGGCATCGGAACGTCTGTGCTGCAGCTGCGAAATGCCTTCGCCGATGCCAGTGGTCGCGACATCCCCTACGTCACCGCCGGGAGGCGCCCCGGGGACGTTGCCGCATTGGTCGCCGATCCGAGCAAGGTAGCCTCGAAATGGAACTGGCACACCGGCTATGACCTCAATGACATGTGCCGGGACGCATGGCGCTTCTACTTTCGGAACCCGCGTGGGTACGCGACTGCGGACGGCTGAAGAACACGTAGTGCGACGCAGCGATTCGAGATTTCGGCCCCGCTCGTTTTCGATAGTGCATACCATTCCCGATGATGAACTCCAGATGTGTGGCCACAGGTGTCGCGCTGGCAGGGGTGATCGGATGCTTGGCCCTCAGCGCCCCGGCATGGGGTGAGCCTGCCGACGAGACGCAGTCGTCGACGCTGTCGTTGAGCGACCTCGGATCCTCCTCGGCCTTGGAGTTCTATGGCGTGCAAGACACGAGGCAGCTCACTCTGCCCGTTCCGTCGGGGCTGACACCGGCCACTCTCAATGCAACCGTCGAACTACCAGTCAATCCGCAACCGGGGACCGTCACCGTGACGCAGGACGAGCGCACCATCGCGCGGATGGCGCTGCCCCCTGCTGATCAAGCGCCGATCGTCATCCCATTGGCCGGGGCGAAGGTGCTCAACAACTGGATGACATTGACGGTGCGTGCGTATCTGTCGCCGGAGGGCGGATACTGCCTGGACCCGACGAGCCCGCTGCGACTGGTCGACGGAACGGTCACTTACACCGGGCCCGAGCGAGCGCCCGCCACGGTTGCCGACTTCCTGCCGCCAGTGCTTCGGAAGCTGACCATATTTCTGCCGAGTTCGCCCTCGAAAGCTGAGTCGGACGCGGCAGTCCACCTGGCAGCCGCGGTCGCCTCGCGCTACGGCAAGCAGACCCCCGAGATTGCGGCTTTCCCGCTGGCAGGCGGAGAGGTTGCGCCGCCGACGCCGTCGCCACCGATGGAACGCCAGATCGTCGTCAAGGAGGGACCGGATAGCGGGCTTTCCCTGCAAGGCGCCGGCGATGCGCCGTGGCTGTTGGTCTCAGGCCCCGCTGGCGAACTGACAAACCAGACACGGCTGCTGTCCAGCGACCTCTCACCGCTGGCCATGAGTTCCAAAGCTCTTGTGGGACTGCCGAATGTCGGCCCCCAACTGCCCGGCGACACCACCACGCTGCGCGACCTCGGGCAGCCAGGCGCCAAGGCCGTTGCGTTGGCACCACAAGTGTCGATCGGACTGGACCAGACTCGGTTCGGCAGAGCCGTTCACGACGTGCGGGTGCATCTCAAGGGTTCCTACAGCCCCGTGCCGGCCGACGCCGGCGGGCAGATCGTCGCAATGGTCGGCGGAGAAACCATCGACAGCTGGCCAACCGACGGCAAGGGCGTCATCGACCGCTCGGTAACGATTCCGGATCGGCTCTTGGCGCGAACCACCAATCTCCAGGTTCTGCTTACTGTTTCGGACAACACAGGCCGCTGCGGAGATTTTCACACCCCCGGGGCGGGAGACCAGCTCTTCAGCTTGACCATCAACGGCGACAGCACTGTTCAGAGCAGCCGGGCCGAACCGCCGGCACCCGGTGGTCTGCAATCGATGCCGCAAGCACTGACACACCGGGTCCACCTGGGCATCGGAGCCGACGCGTTGGGTGACACTCAGCGCGCCATCGCCCTAGTGACGAGCCTGCAGCGAGTCAGCGCGCTGCCGATGGACACCAGCGTGATGAGTGTGCAAGAGGCGATCGACTCGTCCGACCCCGCGGTGCTGATCTCTGCAGACGGCTGGAACAACCCAGACATTTCGCTTCCGGTCTCGGCCCCGCCGGACGGGCCCATCACCGTCAACGCCGTCAGCTCTGACGGCAAGCCCGCGACCCTCGCGCTCGACCCGGCACTGAAATTCGCTTCACTCCAGACGGTTTACGACGGAAAACGCTCGTTGCTGGTTGCCACGTCGAACGGCGCGCCCGCACAGCTCGACGAGCTCGTGCGATGGCTCAACGGCGACAAGGGCCGCTGGACGGGGCTCAGCGGTACGGCAGTTGTCTCCGCACCTGGACGAGACCCGGTGATCGTGAATACGACGGCGGCCGCTCCGGTCGAGACGGCCGGGGGCAGCCCAGAACCGGGATGGATCTGGTGGGTAGGTGGCGGGGTGCTTGCCGTGGCTGCCGTCGGCGTCGCGGCGCTCTTCTTCCGCGGCCGGCCCGGATCACAGGGCGGCTGACATGCAGGAAACCGCGGCCGAGATGCCGGATCGGCAAGAATGACCCGCACCGCGTAGTGGCGCGGCAATGCGGCACGATGGTCGGGTGGTCGAAACGAGCCTCGCTGTGCCCGATCCCGACCTGCTGATCGACTTCCACAAGGTGTCGCTGCGGCGCGGCGGCCGCACCCTGGTGGGCCCCGTCACCTGGTCGGTGGAACTCGACGAGCGTTGGGTGGTCATCGGCCCAAACGGCGCAGGCAAGACGTCGCTGCTGCGCATCGCCGCAGCGATGGAGTATCCGTCGTCGGGCACCGCGTACGTGCTCGGAGAGCGGTTGGGCCGGACGGACATGTCCGAACTGCGCTCCCGGGTGGGCCTGAGCAGCTCGGCGCTGTCGCAGCGGGTGCCCGACGGCGAGATCGTCCGCGACCTCGTGGTGTCCGCCGGCTATGCGGTGCTGGGCCGCTGGCGGGAGGCCTACGACGACCTCGACTACGAGCGGGCCGTGGATACGCTGGAAAGCGTCGGCGCCGAGCACCTGGCCGACCGGACGTACGACACCCTGTCCGAGGGAGAACGCAAGCGAGTGCTGATCGCGCGGTCACTGATGACCGACCCAGAGCTGCTGCTGCTCGACGAGCCGGCCGCGGGATTGGACCTGGGTGGTCGCGAGGAGCTGGTGGCGCGGCTGGCCGACTTGGCGGCAGATCCGGATGCGCCGGCGATCGTGCTGGTCACCCATCACGTCGAGGAGATACCGCCGGGCTTCAGTCATTGTCTGGTGTTGTCCGAAGGTCAAGTGGTCTCCGCGGGCCTGCTGCCCGATGCGCTGACCGCGGAGAACCTGTCCAAGGCGTTCGGCCAGTCCATCGCGCTGGACGTGATCGACGGCCGGTACTTCGCCAGACGGATGCGCAGCCGTGCCGCACACAGGAGGCGCTCGTGAACGACTCTTTGACGCCGCGCCCGGCGGCGACCGTGATGCTGCTGCGCGACGCTCCCGGCGGACTGGAAGTCTTTCTGCTGCAACGACACTCGCGGATGGACTTCGCTCCCGGCACGACGGTGTTCCCCGGCGGGGGCGTGGACGACCGCGACCGCGAAGCCGACATCGCCTGGACGGGCCCCGGCCCGACCTGGTGGGCGCACCGGCTGGCCGTGGACGAGGAACTCGCGCTGGCGCTGGTGTGCGCCGCGGTGCGCGAGACGTTCGAGGAGTGCGGGGTGCTGCTGGCCGGGCCTGACGAGCGCAGCATCGTCGGCGACGCAACGGTGTACCACGGCGCGCGTGGGCAGCTCGCGAGCCGAGAACTGGCATTCAGCGACTTCCTGCGCGGCGAGGGGCTGGTGCTGCGCGCCGACCTGCTGCGGCCGTGGGCCAACTGGGTGACCCCGGCGCAGGGTCACCGGCGCCGCTACGACACCTACTTCTTCGTCGCCGCGCTGCCGGAGGGTCAGCAGGCCGACGACCTGACCAGCGAGGCAGTGTCGGCAGGCTGGTCTCCGCCCGCCACCGCGGTCGAGGATTTCGCCGTCGGCCGCAGCGTCCTGCTTCCGCCCACCTGGACCCAGCTGGACACGCTGCCGAAATTCGGCAACAGCGTCGACGACATTTTGGCCGTCGACCGCGAGATCGTCGCGATGAGAACCGAAGTCATTGGAACCGAAGGCAATTGGAGCCTGGAGTTCTTCGACTCCGACCGCTACAACAAGCTGCTCGGCGAGCGACGCTGGTCGTGAACGAGTTCGTCAGCGTCCACGTGGCCGACGAGCGGCCCGGCATCGCGACGATCGTGCTGTCGCGCCCGCCGAGCAACGCGCTGACCCGGCAGGCCTGCCGCGAGATCGTCGCGGTGTGCGCCGAGGTCGGTCTCCGTGACGACGTCGCTGCCGTGATCCTGTTCGGCGGCCACGAGATCTTTTCGGCCGGCGACGACCTCGCGGAACTGCGCACGCTGAGCCCCGCCGAGGCCGACGGCGCCGCGCGGCTACGTCAGGAAGCGGCCGATGCCGTCGCCGCGATTCCGAAGCCGACGGTCGCCGCGATCACCGGGTACGCGCTGGGCACCGGGCTGTCGCTGGCACTGGCGACGGACCGCCGCGTCAGCGGCGACAATGCGAAAATGGGATTTCCCGAAATCCTCGCCGGGCTGGTTCCCGGCGGGGGAGCCCTTGGGCGGCTGCCGGGGCTGGTCGGGGTGAGCGAAGCCAAGGACCTCGCGTTCTCGGGGCGGTTCGTCGACGCCAGGCAGGCGCTGGCCGTAGGCCTGCTTGACGAAATGGTGGCGCCCGACGCCGTCTACGACGCGGCCGCCGACTGGGCGCAACGCTTCGTCGGCATGCCGGCCAAGGCGATCGCCGCTGCGAAGAGGGCGATCGGTGCCGGCCCGGAGGCGCAGAGGCAGTCGTACGTCGACGCGTTCGCCGCCGCGGACCGACGGTTCGTGGCGACTGAGTGTGGCCGATGAGCGCTCGCGCGAAGAGCAGACGGCGCCGATGAGCGCTCGCGCGAAGAGCAGACCGCACAGCTAGGCTCCCCGGTTATGACGACCACCAGTCACGATCCCGTGCCGCAGCCCCACGCGACGGCCGCGCAGGTCGAGGCCGCCCGGCACGACAGCAAGCTCGCGCAGGTGCTCTACCACGACTGGGAGGCCGAATCCTACGACGACAAGTGGTCGATCTCCTACGACAAGCGGTGCGTGGACTATGCGCGCAACCTGTTCGACGCCACCGTGCCCGGCGAGGAGCAACGCAAGTTGCCGTATGACCGGGCGCTGGAACTGGGCTGCGGCAGCGGCTTCTTCCTGCTCAACCTGATCCAGGCCGGGGTGGCGCGGCGCGGCTCGGTGACCGATCTGTCGCCCGGCATGGTGCGGGTGGCCACCCGCAACGGACAGAATCTAGGCCTGGATATCGACGGCCGGGTCGCCGACGCCGAGGGCATCCCCTACGACGACGACACGTTCGACCTGGTGGTGGGGCACGCAGTGCTGCATCACATCCCCGACGTCGAGCTGTCGCTGCGTGAAGTGGTCCGGGTGCTCAAGCCGGGTGGGCGGTTCGTGTTCGCCGGCGAGCCGACGAACGCCGGCGAAGCCTACGCACGCCCGCTGTCGACGCTGACCTGGCGGATGGTGACGAATGTGACGCGGCTGCCCGGCCTGGGCGGCTGGCGGCGCCCGCAGGCCGAGCTGGACGAGTCATCCCGCGCAGCCGCTCTGGAGGCGATCGTCGACCTGCACACGTTCGCGCCCGCCGAGCTGGAGGAAACGGCCCGCAAGGCCGGCGCCGTCGACGTCTCGTCCGCCACCACCGAGTTCACTGCCGCCATGCTCGGCTGGCCACTGCGGACCATCGAGGTGGCGGTGCCGCCCGACCGCCTCGGCTGGAACTGGGCGAAGTTCGCGTTTCACAGCTGGATGACTCTGAGCTGGATCGACGAGAACCTGTGGCGGCGGGTGGTCCCGAAGGGCTGGTACTACAACGTGATGCTGACCGGGGTCAAGCCGTCCTAGCGTTCACGCTCGACGACGTCGAGTTTCTGCGGTCGCCGGCGGGCATTGACGCGCTGGTTGAAGTGTCGGGCTTTCCGCTGACCGATGCCACGCGGGTCGCCGACGTCGCCGCCGTGCGGACGAGGTTCGGCGAGCGGGTCGGCGTGCTGGTCGAGACAGTGCTCCTGCGCCGCCGCGCCGCGGCCAAATTCTCGGCCGCGAGCGATTGGCTGTTCACCGACGAGGCCCTCCAGCAAGCGACCGCCGAGCCGGTGGCCGCACACCGGGCCCGGCGCTTGTCCGGAAGGTTCGTGCACGATGTCACCTGCTCGATCGGCACGGAACTCGCCGCGCTGCGCCGGACAGCCGACGCGCTGGGCAGCGACACCGACGCGGTCCGGCTCGCGATGGCACGGCACAACGTCCCCGATGTGCCACTGGTGCGCGCGGACGCGCTTCGTCCGGTCAGCGATGGCACCGTCGTGCTGGCCGACCCGGCCCGACGGGGCGGGGGCCGCCGGGTGTACGCCCCGCGCGATTTCAGCCCCCCGCTCGACGCGCTACTGGACACCTATTGCGGCCGCGAGATCGTCGTAAAATGTTCGCCCGGAATCGATTTCGACCGTCTCCGATTCGACGGCGAGGTGGAGGTCGTCTCACTGTCGGGTGAGGTGCGGGAGGCCTGCCTGTGGTCGCCCGGCTTGGCCGAACCGGGAGTGTCGCGGCGGGCCACCGTGTTAGGCGCAGACGGGGCCGAACAGGTCACCGACGCCGAGCCGGACGACTGCGCCGTCGGCCCGCCCGGGCGGTGGATCGTCGACCCCGACGGCGCGGTAGTGCGCTCGGGCTTGGTCCGCCAGTACGCCGTCAGGCACGGGCTGTGGCAGCTCGACCCGAAGATCGCCTACCTGTCCGGCGACGAATTGCCGCCTGCGACGCGCGGGTTCGAGGTCCTGGAGCAAATTCCGTTCGGCGATCGGCGGTTGCGCCAAGTGCTTGCCGAGATGGACTGCGGCGCCGTGGAGATCCTGGTGCGGGGGGTTGGCGTCGACCCGGCGGTGCTGCGGCCGCGGTTGCGGCTGCGCGGGTCACGGCCACTGTCGGTGGTGATCACGCGGCTCGGTGCGGGGGCGACAGCGCGGGCGACTGCGTTCATTTGCCGTCCGTCGCGGTGAGCGCGCGGGTACCCTGGCGCTCGACTCGGTTCAAGGACGGTGCATGACACGCTCACGGAGGGCGGCCGCGGTGTTGGCCGCCGGCATATTGATCGGGTCGGGGGGAAACGCCGTGGCGCAGGCGGACTCGCCGTGCGCGGACTTCGGCGGGACGCTCGACGGCTCCACATGCCAGGTGCACACCAGCACAAGCGCCTACATGCTGGACATGAGATTCCCCGTCGACTACCCCGACCCCGCGCCGATGGTCGACTACCTCAAGCAGACCCGCGACGGCTTCGTGTCCGTGTCGCAGATGCCAGGTTCGATGAATCTGCCGTATTCGCTGGACATCACGTCAGAGCAGTACCGGTCCGGCCGTGCGCCGGGCGGCACCCAGACCGTGGTGCTGAGGATCTACCAGAACGTCGGTGGCGCTCACCCGCTGACCTGGTACCAGACGTACAACTACAACCTGAACTCTCGCCGGCCCATCACCTTCGACACGCTGTTCACGCAAGGCAGCAAGCCACTTCCGGTGATCCTGCCGATCGTGCAGAAGGCGCTCGACACCCAACTGGGCAGCCGCGTGAAGATCTCGGAGAGCGAGGGCCTCGACCCGTCGCACTATCAGAACTTCGCGATCACCGACGACGAGCTGATCTTCTTCTTCGGCCAGGGCGAGTTGCTGCCGTCGGCCGCCGGTGCCACGACGGCACGGGTGCCGCGGTCGGCGGTCGCGTCGATGCTCGCCCCGCTGTAGCGCCCTTTGCGATTTCGGCGCGCTTACCGTCGCT
>JBAPQQ010000573.1:0-4845 GCA_049280695.1 Mycobacterium sp. | reverse complement strand
GTGTCGACGATGGTGCCGTCGATGACCGCGGTCGACGCGCACGGCCGCCCGATCACTCCCGGCCTGCTCTACGGCGACAGCAGGGGCCGAACCGACGGTGCCGCCGGGTTCTTGTCGGGTGAGACCGCCGAGTTCCTGCGCTGGACGGCACGGGCCGCGCCCGACGCGAAGGGGTACTGGCCCGCGCCGGCGGTAGCCAACTATGCGCTGGGGGCCCGGCCGGTCATCGACACGACGACGGCCGCCATGGCCTATCCGCTCTTCGACGGCACCGGCTGGAACGGCGATGCCTGCGCGGGCTGCGGCGTTTCGGTGGACCGGATGCCGGAGGTCGCCGCGATGGGCGCGGATGTGGGGCGGGTCAGCGAAACGGACACGGTGCTGGCCGCCGGTGCCGTCGACGCGCTGTGCGAGCAGATGGTCGCCGGCGCGGACGGGGTCGGCGACGTGCTGGTGATGTGCGGGACGACCCTGATCGTCTGGGCGACGGTTCCCGAAGCGGTGCAGGTCCCGGGGCTGTGGACAATCCCTCATATCGCGGACGGGAAGAGCCTGATCGGCGGCGCCAGCAACGCTGGCGGCCTGTTCCTCAACTGGGTGAATAGCATTGTGGCGCAGGCCGATTCGCGGGTTGCGGATCCGCGGCGAGTACCTGTCTGGTCGCCGTACATCAGAGGCGAGCGCACGCCGTTTCACGACCCGCATCGCCGCGCCGTGCTGGACGGGCTGGATCTGACACACCATGCCGCAGCCGTGCGCCGGGCCGCATACGAGGCGTCGGGATTCGTCGTCCGCCATCTGATCGAACTCAGCGGAGTGCCGGTATCACGGGTCGTGGCGACCGGCGGGGGCACTCACGTCGCCGACTGGATGCAGGCTGTCGCCGACGCGACCGGCAGGCCGGTGGAGGTGTCGGCGGTCGCGGAGGGCGCAGCGCTCGGCGCCGCCTACCTCGCCCGGATGGCGGCCGGCCTGGAGTCGTCGGTCAGCGACGCGGCCCGGTGGGCCGCCGCCGAGCGCGTCGTCGAACCCGACCCGTTGTGGGTGGAGGCGATGGCAGACCGCTACTGCCGGTTCCTCGAACTGGCTAGCCCAACTCCGCGCTGACGTAGCTGAGGTCGGCGAACGTCGACATCGCCTCGTCCTCGGGGAACTCGAAGCCGTTGGCCGCGTAGGCTTCCCGCATCGTCAGCGCGGACACCCGCCAGCCCAGCGAGTCCAGGTACTCGGTGACGTGGCTGCGCTCGCCGTCGTAGACGAGCTCGGCGAAGTCGATGTCACGCCCGTACTTCTTCATCCGCTCTCTGATGCGCTGCGAGCGCTCGTCGGAGAACACGTCGGTGTCGGGGACGTGTTCGGTGGCCACCCGACTCCCCGGCGCGCTGAGGTCGGTGATGGTGTCGAAGAGCCGGTCCTGGGCCTCCGGAGGCAGATAGATCAGCAATCCCTCGGCGCTCCACGCGGTAGCCGCCGAAGGGTCGAAGCCATTGTCCAGCAGCGCTTTACGCCAGTCGTTTCGCAGATCGATCCCGACGGGGCGGTGGATTGCGGTCGGCGCAGCGCCCAGCTCGGCGAAGGTCTTCGTCTTGAATTCGATGACCTCGGGCTGATCGACCTCGTAGACCACCGTCCCGTCCGGCCACGACAATCGGTAAGCACGCGCATCCAGGCCCGCGGCCAGGATCACCGCCTGCCGAACTCCCGCGTGGGCCGCATCGGTGAACATCTTGTCGAAGAAGCGGGTGCGCACGGCCATGCCCTCGGCGGAGCGGCGCGCGGTGAATTCCGGGTCCACGTCTTCGAAGCTGATCTCGCCGTCGAGAAACCGCGTGAAGAAGTCGTTTCCGACTGCGCGTACCAACGGCTCGGCAAAGGGATCGTCGATCAGCCCCTCGCGCGTCGCCAGCACGCGCTGCCCGGCCACCATCGTGGCGGTCGCACCCACGCTGGACGTCAAGTCCCACGTGTCGTTGTCGGTCCTAGCCATCGTCGCTCCTTCAGGTCCTTATCGCCGTGATGGCGACGGTGTTTCGTAACGGCTCGGAGGCCATGTCGTCGGGAAGTGCCCGTCCGTAGGCCGCGAACAACTCGCGACGCGTCCGGGTGGTCAGCTGCCAGCCGCGGGCGGCCAGGTAGTCGGTGGCCGGGTTGCGGTCGCCGTGGTACATCAGGTCCGACAGGTCGAGGTCCAGCCCGTGGGCGTTCCACTGCCGCGCCATCAGCTTGTTGCGCTCGGCGATGAATGCCGAGCCCTGCGGGTGGTATTCGGTGGCCAGTCGGCTGCCTTCGGCACTCATCGCCGTGATCTCGTCGAACAGCCGGTCCTGCGCTTCGGGCGGCAGGTAGGCCAGCAGCCCCTCGGCACTCCATGCGGTGGGCCGGGTTTCGTCGAAACCGTTGGCGCGCAACGCCGCCGGCCAGCCTTCGCGCAGGTCGACGGCGACGGGGCGGTGTAGTGCGGCCGGCTCGGCACCCAGCTTCGACAGCGTGCCCGTCTTGAAGTCGATCACTGGCTGCTGGTCGATCTCGTAGACCACCGTCGCGTCCGGCCACGGCAGCCGGTATGCGCGGGAGTCGAGCCCGGACGCCAGGATCACCGCCTGACGAATGCCCGCCGACGTCGCGGCCAGAAAGAACTCGTCGAAAAATTTCGTGCGCACGGCGAGCAGGTCGATCACACCGGCGGGGTTGAAACCGGGTTCGTCGGTCTGGGCCAACGAGACGTCGCCGTCGAGGACCTTGTTGAAGAACTCGATCCCGACCGCACGGACCAAGGGCTCGGCGAACGGGTCGTCGATCAGCGGCTCGGCCGCCCCGGTGGCCATGGCCCGCGCGGCGGCCACCATGGTCGCAGTGGCGCCCACACTGGACGCCAGGTCCCAGGTGTCATTGTCCGTGCGTGCCATTGTCGGCTCCTCGAAAAGACGCGCTACTTAGCTGGTATAACTGTACGCCTCGATTCTGCGAGGCCGCCGAGGCGGTTTTCCGTGGTCGACTGCTACTCTCGTAGACTGTTTGTCGCCCGACATCGGGGCAGAAGAACAGGACTAACCCGACGCTGGTCATCGCCAGCCCCATTGCATGCCGCCGACGCTCGGCTGCGCAGGAGGAAGAGTGCTTTCGGCTTTCATCTCGTCACTGCGGACAGCCGACCTGCGACGCAAGATCCTGTTCACGCTCGGAATCGTGATACTGTTCCGGGCCGGGGCATCGATGCCGTCGCCCGGCGTCGACTACGGCAACGTCGACAAGTGCATCACCGAACTCGCCGGCGGCGAGAACGCACAGATCTACTCGTTGATCAACTTGTTCTCCGGCGGCGCGCTGTTGCAGCTGACCGTCTTCGCGGTCGGCGTGATGCCCTATATCACCGCGAGCATCATCGTCCAGCTACTCACCGTAGTGATCCCGCGTTTCGAGCAGTTGCGCAAAGAGGGTCAGTCCGGCCAGGCCAAGATGACCCAGTACACCCGCTACCTGGCAATCGCACTCGCCATATTGCAGGCCACCAGCATCATCGCGCTCGCGGCCAACGGCGGTCTGCTCCGCGGCTGCTCGGTGGGCGACCAGATCATCGCCGACCAGTCGATCTTCACGCTGATCGTCATCGTGCTGGTGATGACGGCCGGGGCCGCGCTGGTCATGTGGATGGGCGAGCTCGTCACCGAGCGCGGCATCGGCAACGGCATGTCCCTGCTGATCTTCGCCGGCATCGCCGCCCGGATCCCGGCCGAAGGCCAGCAGATCCTGCAGACCCGCGGCAGTTTCACGTTCGCCGCGGTGTGCGGCGCCGCGCTGGTGATCATCATCGGCGTCGTGTTCGTCGAGCAGGGGCAGCGCCGCATCCCCGTGCAGTACGCCAAGCGCATGGTGGGACGGCGCATGTACGGCGGCACCTCGACATATCTGCCGCTGAAGGTCAACCAGGCCGGTGTCATCCCGGTCATCTTCGCGTCGTCGCTGATCTACATCCCGCACCTGATCACCCAGCTGGTGAGAAGCGGCAACCCGATGGGCGGCAACAGCTGGTGGGACAAGTTCGTCGGCACCTATCTCACCGACCCCAGTAGTCCGGTCTACATCGGCATCTATTTCGGTCTGATCGTCTTCTTCACGTACTTCTACGTGTCGATCACCTTCAACCCCGACGAGCGGGCCGACGAGATGAAGAAGTTCGGCGGCTTCATCCCCGGTATCCGGCCCGGCCGCCCGACCGCCGACTATCTGCGCTACGTGCTGAACCGGATCACCCTGCCCGGCTCGATCTACCTCGGTGTCATCGCTGTGCTGCCGAACCTCTTCCTCCAGATCGGCAACACCGGCGGCGTGCAGAACCTGCCCTTCGGCGGAACCGCGGTTCTGATCATGATCGGCGTGGGATTGGATACGGTCAAACAGATCGAAAGCCAGCTCATGCAGCGCAACTACGAAGGATTCCTGAAGTGAGAGTCGTTCTGCTCGGCCCGCCCGGTGCCGGTAAGGGCACGCAAGCGGTGAAGCTGGCCGAGAAGCTTCAGATCCCGCAGATCTCCACCGGCGACCTATTCCGCAGCAACATCAACGACGGCACCGAGCTCGGCGTTGAGGCCAAGCGCTATCTGGACGCCGGTGACCTGGTGCCTTCGGAGTTGACCAACGCCCTGGTGTCTCAGCGCCTCGACGAACCCGACGCGGCCGAGGGCTTCATCCTCGACGGCTACCCCCGCTCGGTCGAGCAGGCGGAGGCTCTGACCCGGATGCTGTCCGCTCGCGACACCAAGCTGGACGCGGTGCTGGAGTTCCGGGTGAGCGAGGAGGAACTGCTCACACGGCTCAAGGATCGCGGGCGCGCCGACGACACCGAAG
>JBAPQQ010000572.1:0-8203 GCA_049280695.1 Mycobacterium sp. | reverse complement strand
GGCTTTGACGCCGAGTGGCGGGAGATCGCCGTTACGACGGTCGAAGGCGACATGGTCAACCGCTGCGAGCTATTCGACGAAACAGACCTCGATGCCGCACTCACCAGGTTTGAGGAACTGCATCCGCTGATGCCACGGCTGGAAAACGCAGCAAGCCGAGTGGTCGAGCGCTACCAGGCGCACTTCGCGGCCCGCGACTGGAAAGAGATGGTGCAGCTGGTCGCCGACGACATGTCCACGGAGGACCGTCGGCGCGTAGTGAACGCGGGAGTCCTACGAGGCCGAGAAGTCGAAATCGCAAATGCACGGACCATCGCGGACCTGGAAATTGAAAGCATGACGTCGAAGGTCATCGCAATCCGCGGCGAACGCCTCGTTCTCGCCCGTACCTCCGTTTCGAGCCGCCAATGGCCTGACTCATTCGAGATCGTCGACGTTGTCGAAATCAACAGTGACAACCGACTCTTAGCACATGTCATGTTCGACGCCAACGGCGTCGACGCCGCGTTCGAGGAACTCGATGCCCGGTACCTTGCGGGCGAAGCGGCTCCGTACGTGCACACGTGGTCTGTCATTGCACAGGCCTATGCCGCGCTCAACCGGCGCCAGCTCCCTGCGACGACGCCGGACTGGGTCAACATCGACCATCGGCGATTCGGGACGATCGAGGCAAATGCATTGACCGCCAACATCGGTGCTTTCTGGGACGTCACGTCTGAAGCCAAAATCGGTATCGAGGCTGTCCTTCGGCTGAGCAATTTCGGCGCAGTCGTCGTTCACGCGACGGACGCGACTACGCAAGAAGGCGTTGAGATCGACTCGCGTGAGATCATCCTTCTGACAGTCGAAGGGAAGAAACTCAACCGCTGCGAAATCTTCGATGAGGCAGACGTTGACGCCGCTCGAGCTCGCTTCGACGAACTGCGCCTGCAGACGCGGCAATTGGAGAACGCAGCAAGCCGAGCAAACGAGCGGTTCGCGTCCCGCTTCGCGGCACGCGACTGGGCCGCTATAGCAGACACGCTCGCCGACGACATTTGCAGCGACGATCGCCGACGGGTCGTCAACGCCGGCGTCCGACGGGGCCGAGACACCAACGTCGCGGACTTGAGAGCCGTCGCCAATGTCGGAGTCATGACCATCCCGGCCACGGTGATTGCCACTCGTGGCGAGCGCCTGGCGCTGCTGCGCAGCCGACTGTCGGGCCGAGATACGGGACCCGAGGCCTATCACAACGAGGTCTTACAGGTTGTGGAAGTCAACGGGGACAATCGAATCTGGGCAGCCATCGTGTTCGACAGCCACGAACTCGATGCCGCTTTCTCGGAACTCGACGCCCGCTACCTCGCCGGCGAAGCGGCCGCTCATGCCCAGACGTGGTCAGTCATCATGTGCGGGATCTCAGCGGTTAATGGGCGTGAGCCACTGCGGACGACGCAGCACTGGGTCAACGTCGACCACCGCCGCGGAACGACATTCGCGCCCGGAGCGCTGGTCGAATATTTCCGCTCGGGGTGGAACCTGACGCCTGACTTCCGCATCTACATCGAGTCGGTGCACCGGCTCACCAACCTCGGAGCGGTCATCACCCATGCAGCGCGCGGGACTTCGCAGGAGGGCTTCGACGCCGAGTGGCGGGCAGTCGACCTTGTGACCATTGAAGGCGAATTGATCGAGCGCGCGGAGCTTTTCGACGAGGCAGACGTCGACGCCGCGCTCACCCGATTTGAGGAGCTGCGACCACAGACACGACGACTGGAAAATGTGGCAAGCCGAGTTAGCGACCGCTTCCTGATGCATTTCGCAGACCGCGACTGGAATGCAATGACAGAGATGACGGCTGACGACTTTTGCAGCGACGATCGTCGCCGCGTGGTCGGCGCCGGGGTCCGACACGGTCGGGACGTCGATATCGAAAACATGCGGGCGTGGGCCGACGTCGGGATCAAAACCATGACGTCATACGCCATCGCAACCCGCGGGGAGCGCCTCGTCCTTTCTCGCACGCGCTTCTCCGGTCCGGATCAACGGCATGAGGCATTCCACACTGATGTTTTAGGCCTCATCGAAGTCGACACCGACGAACGGATCAGGGCGCGCGTCGTATTCGACCCCGATGACATCGACGCAGCCTTCGCAGAGCTCGATGCTCGATACCTCGCCGGCGAAGCTGCCGCCCACGCGCAGGCGTGGTCCGTCATAGCAGGGACTTACGCCGCTTTCAATCGGCATGAACTGCCCATTGCCGATTGGGTCAACGTCGACCACCGTCGGGGCACACCATTCGCATCAAGCCATCTGACGGAATTCATCCGCGGCGTTTGGGACGTCACACCGGACCTCAGAATTCACATCGACGCGGTGCACCGGCTCACCGGTTTCGGAGCCGTCGTTACTCATAGCTCGCACGGAACATCGCGAGAGGGCTTCGATGCTGAGTGGCGAATGATCCAACTTCTGACTGTCGAAGGTGACCGAGTCAGCCGCTGCGAGCTTTTCGACGAGGATGACCTCGACGCCGCCCTCGCAAGATTCGACGAGCTCAATGGTCCAGCGCCGCTTCTCGATAACGCCGCTACCCGGGTCTGGGCGAGGGGTGTCGACGCAATAAACCGCAAGGACTTGGACAACGCGCTGGCCGATGCCGCTGCGGACGCGCGATATGAGGACCGGCGCAAAGGGCTTCGAGATGAAGGCCCAATGCGGCCAGAGGTCGCGCGTGCGCTGTTCGACGCAGCTCGAGAATGGCTGCTGGAGACAGAACCCGTCGCGATCAGAGGCTCTCGCCTGGGGCTGACACACGACAAGTACCGCGACACCGTTGACCCAGAGCGGTCGATCGCTATTGAACATTTGACGCTGTTAGAGGTCGATGAAAACAATCGCGGGCGCGACATACTGCTGTTCGACCCCGACGACATCAACGCCGCGCTCGCTGAACTCACCGCGCGCTGGATCGCATCTGGAGAGGTGGCGCATCCCGAGGTCATCGAGGCGGGATGCCGAGTTTTCGAGGCCGTCAACCGTCATGAGTGGGAAGCGATCTCCGCAGCTAACGCCAACGCCACTTACGTCAATCACCGACAATTGCCCGCCAGCGGAAACACGATTGCCGACCACATGTCGTCGGTCCGAATGATGGCCTCACTCGTCCCCGATCTCCGGCTTGAGCTTTCCCAGATCCTCGCGCATTCGGCCTCGGGTCTGGTGTGCCACAACGTCATCAAGGGCACATCGACCGACGGCGCTGCGATCGAAATTCCCGTCATCGTTATCACCCTTCTCGATGGTGATCGCGTGAGGCATATCGAGGCCTTCGACCTCGACCAGCGTGACTTTGCCCTAACCCGATTCGCGGAACTCAGCCGAAGCGGTTGACGGCCGCCGCGAGAGCGCGGATTCGCACTCCCGAGCGGCGTGTCGCGTACGACCAAAACCGCACGCTCGGGCTACGGAAGCACCGGTAGCAGCAGCCGTGACGACGAACGCACCGTGTTCAGGCTGCTGGTGCCGACGCTGGCGTGCCGGAAGTTCATGATCGCCGGCGTCGACGGGTCCTGGTCGTCGCTGGTGAGGGTGATCCGTATACGGTGACCGACCACGAAGCGACGGGCATTGGGCACCAACGGAATTCGGTACTCGACGTCTTCGCCGATCGGCACCGCAACGGCATTGCGGCACGGCAGCACCGGCGCACCCGGGCGACTGGCCGCTTCGTCGACGTCGCGAAGGCTGGCTCGCAGCCAACCCGCGGTGACCGGAGTCGCCGAACCGTCGGGCGCCACGTCCGACAGCGTCACGATCCACGCGGTGTCGATCGCTGTCGCCGACGCGACCAGTCGCAGTTCGATGTCACCCACGATGTCCAGAGGTTGATACAGCGGCGCGGACGTCCATGTCAACACTGACGGCGGGTCGATCGAGCTTCCCTTGACCCGGTTCAGTCCGGCACCCAGCACCATGAACTCCGGCTGGCCAGGCGAACCCTCGTCGTCCGCCAACAGCCCGTCAGCCCGCAGCGCAAACTCCCGGTGGCCAGACATCGGCGGCCACGCCTCAGCGGTGTGCCACTCGTCGGCACCCGGCAGCAGATACCGGATCGGTGGCCCGTCGAGAATCCCGGTGTCGCGGCCCTTCAGCCAATGGTCGAACCATGCCAGCGCCTCGGTGTGCAGGCTCTCCCACGGCCACGTCAACCCGAACCGGCCCAGCATCCCCATCCGCACAAAGGGGTTGTCGCGCAACGCGTCCCACGCGATGAACGTCGACGGCAGATGCAGCGGCACGTTCTCCCAGTCACAACCGAGATAGACGGGAACCTCGATCTCACTTAGCAGCGGCACGAGATTGCGCTCGTCCCACCACTCGTCGCGCAGCGGATGCCGCACCGCCACGTCCAGCCACAACTCGTCCCACGGGTGCGGGTCGTGCGGAAGCTTGAGCAGCTGGCGCATCATCGTGACCGCCGACTCGCCGTTCATCGTCGCGAACTTGCGGTGCAGCCGCTGCGCGTTCAGCACCCGCCGGGCGAGCCTGACGAACGGACCGCGCCAGAACCGGTCGCCGCGCTCGGACGTCAGCCCCATCATCGACAGGAATGGCGTGATGAACGACGCATTCATCAGGCCGTGGTGCATTCCGCCCTCGTACAGGTCGGCGGTGACCGCCACCGGGAAGATCGCCTTCAGGTGCGGCGGCCGCTCGACCGCGGCTTCCAACTGCGTCATCGCGAAGTAGCTGATGCCGATCATCCCGACGTTCCCGTCACACCACGGCTGCGCGGCCGCCCACTCGACGAGGTCGTGCATGTCGCGGCGCTCCTGCGCGTCGAAGAACCCGAACTCGCCGCCCGAGCCGCATGTGCCGCGCACGTTGGCGATGACGTGGACATAGCCGTGAGCAACCCAGAACGCGGTGACGCCTGCCTCGATAAAGCCCGCCGGCGCACCCAGGTCCTGGATTTGGCGCGGGTAGGGCGAGGCGGCGATCAGCGCCGGGAACCGCCCGGGCGCGTCCGGGCGGTGCACGTCGGCCAGCAGCGAGATGCCGTCGCGCATCGGCACGGAAACGTTGAGGTCCCGCCGCGACGCGTACTGCGCCTCGCTGAGATTGCGGTAGTCACGCCCGGTGGTCTGCGGCCCGTTCAGACTGAAACCCATGACGACCATGATCGAGGTTGAGCCGCAGCCGCGCATCGACACCCTGGTGCGTCTGCCCGGCGGCGCCGAGGCGCGCCGCACCGAGTACGTCGGCACCGCCTGGTTCGACGGCAAGCCCGAGGTGACCGGGCTGACGCTGCGCCGGCCTGCCAACGCGCCGCGCGGGATCAGGTCGCCCAACATGCAGGCCGCCTTCTTCGTGCCCGACAGCCTGCCCTATTCGCGGGCCGCGCTCGGCGACGCGAAGCTCAGTATGTCGGTGGCCTTGTGCGGTGCGGGCGAAACCAGCGCGATCACCGATACCGCGGCGGTGTTCACCGACGACCCGTCGGGCACTCCGACGTGGATCCAGGTACACATCCGAGGCCATCTGGAATGGCCTTCGGGCATCGGCTACCGGATCGTGGCGCTGACGCCGCCGGACGCGGCGCCCTGAGCGGTTTCGGCGCGCAAACGGTCGCTCAGCGCACGTCAGCGCGCCGAAATCGCCCCCACGTAGACTGGTCGACCGGACTTTGCGCTAAGAGAGGTATGCATGAGCGGCCATTCCAAATGGGCCACGACCAAGCACAAGAAGGCCGTCGTCGACGCGCGGCGCGGCAAGATGTTCGCCCGGCTGATCAAGAACATCGAAGTGGCGGCACGCGTCGGCGGTGGCGATCCGGCCGGCAACCCGACGCTGTACGACGCGATCCAGAAGGCCAAGAAGAGCTCGGTGCCCAACGAGAACATCGAGCGGGCCCGCAAGCGCGGCGCGGGCGAGGAGGCCGGCGGTGCGGACTGGCAGAACATCACCTACGAGGGCTACGGCCCCAACGGCGTCGCGGTGCTCATCGAGTGCCTGACCGACAACCGCAACCGCGCGGCGGGCGAGGTCCGCGTCGCGGTGACGCGCAACGGCGGCAGCATGGCCGACCCCGGCTCGGTGTCTTACCTGTTCTCCCGCAAGGGCGTGGTGTCGCTGGACAAGGACGGGCTGACCGAGGACGACGTGCTGGCCGCGGTGCTGGACGCCGGCGCCGAGGACGTCACCGACCTCGACGACGCCTTCGAGATCATCTGTGAGCCGACGGATTTGGTCGCGGTGCGGACGGCGTTGCAGGACGCCGGAATCGACTACGACTCGGCCGAGGCCGGCTTCCAGCCGTCGGTCACCGTGCCGTTGGACGCCGACGGCGCACGCAAGCTGATGAGGCTCGTCGACGCGCTCGAGGACAGCGACGACGTGCAGGACGTCTACACCAACGCCGACATTCCCGACGAGGTGATGGCCGAGCTCGACGAGGAATGACCCCCTGGCCGAGATTCACGTTATGCAGGCCCGCACTCGCACTTTGTCTGCTTGACGTGAGTTTCGATGCAATAGAGTTCGGCCGACGCGGCCGGGGTGGCGTAGACAACGCCGGCGCCGCAGCAAACCCGTGTCGTTACCCGAGGATGTCGGGCCAACCCGTTAAGGTTTCGTCGAACAATTGTTCGGCACTGACGGAGGCCGCGCGTGCGCGTCATGGGAGTTGACCCCGGGCTGACCCGCTGCGGCTTGTCGCTGATCGAAAGCCCGGGCGGTCGGCAGGTGGTCGCACTGGACGTCGAGGTGGTGCGCACGCCCACCGACATGCCGCTGCACCGGCGATTACTCGCGATCAGCGACGCCGTCGAGTACTGGATGGACACCCACGCACCTGACGTGATCGCGATCGAGCGGGTGTTCTCCCAGCAGAACGTGTCGACGGTGATGGGCACCGCGCAGGCCGGCGGGGTGATCGCGCTGGCCGCCGCGCGCCGCGACATCGACGTGCACTTCCACACACCCAGCGAGGTGAAGGCGGCCGTCACCGGCAGCGGCGGCGCCGGCAAAGCGCAGGTCACCGCCATGGTCACCAAAATCCTTGCGCTGCAAGCCAAACCGACTCCCGCGGACGCGGCCGACGCGCTGGCGCTGGCGATCTGCCACTGCTGGCGCGCGCCGATGCTGGCCCGGATGGCGCAGGCCGAGGCGCGCGCTACTGAGCAACGCAAGAAATTCGAAGCCAAGGTGAAGGCGGCAAGATGATCGCGTCGATCCGTGGGGAAGTCCTCGACGTGGCCCTCGACCACGTCGTCGTCGAAGCGTCCGGCGTCGGCTACCGGGTCAACGCGACGCCGTCGACGCTGGCGACGCTGCGCCGCGGCGAGGAGGCCAGGCTCGTCACCGCGATGATCGTGCGCGAGGACTCGATGACGCTGTACGGCTTTGCCGACTCCGACACCCGCGATCTGTTCACGACGCTGCTGTCGGTGTCGGGTGTCGGGCCGCGGCTCGCGATGGCAACGCTTGCCGTGCACGAGGCGCCCGCCCTGCGTCAGGCCCTGGCCGACGGCGACGTCACGGCGCTCACCCGGGTACCCGGCATCGGCAAGCGCAGCGCCGAACGGATGGTGCTGGAATTGCGCGACAAGGTCGGCGCCGTGTACGCCACGGCGGGCGCCCCCGCCACCAATGGCCACGCGGTGCGCAGTCCGGTGGTGGAAGCCCTGGTGGGACTTGGCTTTGCGGCCAGTCAGGCCGAGGAGGCCACCGATCGGGTGTTGGCCGGCGACGGCGCCGCCACCACCACCTCCAGCGCGCTGCGGGCAGCACTGAAGCTGTTGGGCAAGAAATGACGCGTTTCGAGCCGGCCGAGGAAGAGGACAGGGAGGTCTCGGCAGCGCTGACGGTCGGCGAGGGCGACATCGACGCCAGCCTGCGGCCGCGGTCGCTCACGGAGTTCATCGGCCAGCCGCGGGTCTGCGAGCAGCTGCAGCTGGTCCTCGAGGGCGCCAAGAACCGCGGCGGCACACCGGATCACATCCTGCTGTCGGGTCCGCCGGGGCTGGGCAAGACGTCGCTGGCGATGATCATCGCGCACGAGCTGGGCACCTCGCTGCGGCTGACGTCGGGCCCCGCGCTGGAACGCGCGGGCGACTTGGCTGCGATGCTGTCGAATCTGGTCGAGGGCGACGTGCTGTTCATCGACGAGATCCACCGCATCGCGCGGGCCGCCGAGGAAATGCTGTACCTGGCG
>JBAPQQ010000571.1:0-3566 GCA_049280695.1 Mycobacterium sp. | reverse complement strand
CCGACCAGCCGCAGGGGGCCGGCCCGCTCGTCGTCGGTGCCGCGGATGCCGTCGGAGTAGTCGTTGGCATAGTTGACGCCGACGACCATCGCCACTGCGACCACCAACGCCAGCAGCGCCTTCCACCACACCGCACAGTGCAGCCCCGCCGCCGCGCCGGTGCCCGCGATCACGGGTGCGACGGCGTTCGGCAGCGTGCGCGGGCGGGCGCCCTCGATCCACTGAGCCAAGCTGGCCACGACTGCATCGTCGCATGCTGTGAGAATGGGCGAATGGCTGCGGACGCGAGGAGCAGAAATTGCTGGGAGTGATCGGTGGCAGCGGCTTCTACACGTTTTTCGACGAGGGAGCGCGCAGTGTGGAGGTCGACACACCGTACGGTCCGCCGAGCGCCCCGCTCACGGTCGGAGCCGTCGGCGACCACGAGGTCGCGTTCCTGCCTCGCCACGGTGTGCGTCACGAGTTCTCCCCGCACGCCGTGCCGTACCGCGCCAACATGTGGGCACTGCGCAAACTGGGCGTCCGCCGCATCTTCGGGCCGTGCGCGGTCGGCAGCCTCACGCCGGAGCTGGGGCCCGGTGCCACCGTGGTGCCCGACCAGCTCGTCGACCGCACCTCCGGGCGCGAGGACACCTACTTCGACTCCGGCGGCGTCCACGTCGAATTCGCCGACCCGTACTGCCCGACGCTGCGGCAGGCGGCGCTGGCACCCGGTGTGATCGACGCCGGCACGATGGTGGTGGTCCAGGGGCCGCGGTTTTCCACCCGCGCCGAAAGCCAGTGGTACGCACGGCAGGGCTTCACGCTGATCAACATGACCGGCTACCCGGAGTCGGTGCTGGCGCGCGAACTCGAAATGTGTTATGCCGCAATCGCGTTGGTGACCGATCTGGACGCGGGTATCGACGTCGGGTCCGGCGTGCGCGCGGTCGACGTGTTCGCCGAGTTCGAGCGCAACCTCGGCCCGTTCAAGAAGGTGGTCCTCGACGCGCTCGGTGCGGTTCAGAGCGAGCGCACCTGCACACATTGCCTGCCCCACGACGGCGTGCACCTGCCGTTCGAGCTGCCGTGAGGGTGCTGCTCACCGGCGCGGCCGGGTTCATCGGGACGCGGGTGGCCGCCGCACTGGCGGCCGACGGGCACGAAGTCGTCGGCGTGGACGTGATGCTGGCAGCCGCGCACGGGCCCGGCAGCGTGCCACCGGAAGGCTGCCATCGAGTCGACGTGCGTGACGCCGACGCGCTGGGCCCGTTGCTGTCCGGCGTAGACGTGGTGTGCCATCAGGCCGCGATGGTGGGCGCCGGTGTCAACGCCGCCGACGCACCCCGATACGGCAGCCACAACGACTACGCGACGACCGTACTGCTGGCGCAGATGTATGCGGCCCGCATTCGGCGCCTGGTGCTGGCGTCGTCGATGGTGGTGTACGGGCAGGGCCGCTACGAGTGTCCCGTCCACGGATTGGTCGAGCCGTTGCCGCGGCGCCGCGAAGACCTGGATGCGGGGGTTTTCGAGCACCGCTGTCCGCTCGGCGGGGAAGAGCTGTCATGGCGGCTGGTCGATGAGGACGCGCCATTGCGGCCGCGCAGCCTGTACGCGGCCAGCAAGACCGCGCAGGAGCACTTCGCGCTGGCCTGGAGCGACTCCGCTGAGGGCTCCGTCGTCGCCCTGCGTTATCACAACGTGTACGGTCCCGGGATGCCGCGGAACACGCCGTACTCGGGGGTTGCCGCGATCTTCCGCTCCGCCCTCGAAAAAGACCAGCCGCCAAGGGTTTTCGAAGACGGTGGCCAGATGCGGGATTTCGTGCACGTCGACGACGTCGCCGCGGCGAACGTGGCTGCCGTCAATCGTACCGGGGCGGAGGGCTTCGTCGCCGCGAATGTGTGCTCAGGGCAACCCATTTCGATCCGTGAGGTGGCTAAGCAGTTGGCGGCGGCCCACGGCGGCCCGCCGCCAGAGGTGACCGGCCAGTACCGCGGCGGCGACGTCCGCCACATTGTCGCCGACCCCGCCCGCGCGCGGCAGGTGCTGGGCTTCACCGCGCGCATCGGCCCTGGGTCCGGGCTGCGCGAATTCGCCACCGCCCCGCTGCGCCATTGACGCCGAAATTGCATTCCACGTGGCCTCTTCTCGAACTTTCCCGCGCTGGTGGCAATCTCGTTGCATGCCTCACTCCGCGAGCGGCAACCTCACCTCGAACCGGGCGCCGGTTCCCAGGTTGTGCGCCGACAGCGTGCCGTGGTGGGCGTGCACCAGTCCTGCGGCGATCGCCAGCCCCAGGCCCGCGCCGCTCGGCAGCGCCGGGTTGCTGCCGTGCACGCGGCCGTTGGAGCCGCGGTACGCCACATCGAACACCCGCGGCAGGTCTTTCTCGTCGATGCCCACGCCGGTGTCGTCCACCCGGGCGAACGCGCCGTTCGCGTCCGCGCCGATCGCCAGCGACACCGTTCCCCCTGACGGCGTATGCGCGATCGCGTTCGCCACCAGGTTCGACAGCACCCGCACCAGCGCGCGGTCGCTGCCCGTCACCTGCACCGGCTCGGTGGGCAGCATGGCCTGCAGCGTCACCCCGGCGCGCTCGGCGGCGATCTTGTGGGCGGCCAGCACGTCGTCGACCACCTCGTCCAGCGCCACCTTGTCCCGTGGCAGCTCCACCGCACCGGCATTGATCTTCGACATCTCGAACAGGTCGTTGACCAGGTCGGTCAGTCGAACCGACTCCTGCTCGATGTGTTTCGCGTGCTGGCGCACTTCCTCCTGGGGTACCACGCCGTCGGCCATCGCCTCGGCGACGGCGCGGATGCCGGCCATCGGTGTGCGCAGGTCGTGGCTGACGAAGGCCACCAGCTGCCGGCGGGACTCCTCCGATGCGCGCTCAGCATCGCGAATCTGGTTCTCCCACACCATTCTTCGCGCCTGGAACCGGGCCATCATGACGGCGGCGGGAATGGTGACGACCGCGACGATGGCCAGGGTGACCACGACGTAGCGGAACGTGTGCGTGATCATGAGGCCCGACGCGCCGAGCACCCCGGCCAGCGTCGCCAGCGTCGGGATCAGCACCAGTACCACCATGCTCACGGCCAGCGACCAGGACCGCGCCAGCCGGATGATCAGCCAGCCGAGCAGCACGACGGGCACCGTGCAACCCAGCACCCACGCGGTGATCCGGACCAGCTCATGGACCGTCATGCGGTTCGCCCCACAGGTATCCGCGCCCCCATACCGTCTGAATGCGTTGGCGGTCACCGAGTTTCGTGCGCAGCCGCTTCACGTGGACGGTCACGGTCGACAGGTCGCCGAAGTCCCAGCGCCACACCAGCTTCAGCAGCTCCGCACGGGTGAACACCGCGCCGGTGTGAGTCAAGAAGAACAGCAGCAGGTCGAACTCACGGTTGGTCAGGCCGATCTTGCGGTCGTCGACGTACGCCGATCGTGACGCCGTCAGCACCTTCAGGCCGTCGACGGTGATTTCGATCGGCAGCGCCGCGCCGGCCGCCGGCGCGCGGCGCAGCACCGACCGCACCCGCAGCGCGAGCTCGCGCGGGCTGAACGGCTTGGTG
>JBAPQQ010000570.1:0-7851 GCA_049280695.1 Mycobacterium sp. | reverse complement strand
GCGACGACCTGTTCACCCTGCTCATCGACGCAGAAGTCACACGCTACGACGGCGGCACGTCACACCTCACCGACATCGAAATCGCCGGTTTCGCCTCACAACTCGGTGGGGCGGGCGCCGAGACGGTGACCAAGCTGATCGGCAGCGCAGTCTACCTGTTCGCTCGTCACCCACAGCAATGGGAAAAGCTGCTGGAGGACCGCAGCAAGATCCCGGCCGCGGTCGAGGAGTTGCTGCGCTACGAGCCGCCTGCGCAATACGACGTGCGGCGCACCCTCACCGACGTCACGGTGCGCGGTGTGACGATTCCGGCGCACAAGCCGGTGTTCCTATTGATCGGCTCCGCGAACCGCGACTCCGAGGCGTGGACCGACGCGGACACATTCGACATCGACCGCAACCGCACCGAGGCACAAAACCTCGCGCTGGGGTACGGAATCCACAGCTGCCTCGGCGCGGCGCTGGCCCGACTGGAAAGCGCTGCCGCACTGGACAAGCTACTCGACTTCATGCCGCGTTACGAGGTCGATTGGGACGGCTGCCGGCGCGTGCACATGCAGAACGTGATCGGCTGGTCGCATATCCCCGTGCGCGTCATCCGCTAGCCCAACGGCTCGTCAGCACTCCCAGTGCCCCTAATGTAACCGTCGCTGCTGTCGAGGTCCGCAGCACCGTCGGGCCGAGCCGTACCGCCACCGCGCCCGCGGACGTCAGTTCGTCGAGTTCGTCGTCGGTGATCCCACCCTCGGGGCCGACGACGATCGCGATCGAGTCAGCCCGTGCCACATGATTTTCCGACAGCACTTCGGAAGCCGACTCGTGCAGCACCAGTGCGGTGTGGTTGTCGATGCGACGGACCAGTTCGGCCGTCGACACCGGACCACTGACCGGCGGGATGTAGGCACGCCGCGACTGCCGCGCCGCGGCCACCGCCACTGCGCGCCATCGCCGCAACCCCTTCTCGACGCGCGCGCCGTCCCAGCGGGCCACGCATCTGGCGGCCTGCCAGGCGACGAACTCGTCGGCTCCTGCCTCGGTGGCCGATTCGATCGCCTGCTCCGACCGGTCTGACTTCGGTAACGCCTGCACCACCGTGACCGCGGGCGCCGCGGCCGGCACGCTCCAGCGGCTGAGTACCCGCACGTGAAGTGCATCGCGGTCGACATCGCAGACGTCGCATGACGCCAGGTGCCCGGCACCGTCGCCGAGCATCACCTGCTCCCCCCGCCGGATCCGTCGCACGGTGGCGGCATGGAATCCTTCGTCACCGGTGACTGTCGCGACCCGGTCCTCGGCGGGCAGCGTTTCGACGTAGAAAAGGGGGGCGCTCAACCTCAGCGACCGGTGAAGGTCTCGCGCAGTCGACTGAAGAATCCGCCACCGCCTGCTGCGGCGTGGGTCGACATCACCTCCGCGACCTCGTCACGGTGCTCCTTCAGCCCGCGCAACAACTCGGCGTCGTGCTGGTCCAGCCGCATCGGCACCATCACCTCGACGTGCACGTGCAGATCACCGCGCGTCCCCGTGCGAAGATGCGGCATCCCATGCCCGCGCAGCGGAACAACCGAACCCGGTTGCGTCCCAGGCGGAATCGTGACCTCGGTGGGTCCGTCGAGGATCGCGTCGATGGTCACGTTGGTGCCCAGAGCGGCGTCGACCATAGGCACCGACACCGTGCAGTGCAGATCGTCGCCGTCGCGGATGAACACGTCGTGCCGCTGCTCGTGCACCTCGACGTAGAGGTCGCCGGCGGGGCCGCCGCCCGGACCGACCTCGCCCTGCGCGGCCAGCCGCACCCGCATACCTTCGCCGACCCCGGCGGGAATCTTGACGCTGATCTCGCGGCGCGCCCGCACCCGTCCGTCTCCGCCGCAGCGGTAGCAGGGGTCGGGGATGACCTCGCCGACCCCCCGGCACGTCGGGCACGGCCGTGATGTCATCACCTGACCGAGCAGCGAGCGCTGCACACTCTGCACCTCGCCTCGCCCGCCGCAGGTGTCGCAGCGCGCGGGGCTGGAGTTGTCGTTGGTGCCCTTGCCCTGGCACTTGTCGCAGAGCACGGCGGTGTCGACGGTGACCTGCCTGGTCACCCCGGTCGCACACTCCTCGAGGTCGAGCCGCATGCGCAGCAGCGAGTCGGCGCCGGGACGCACCCGGCCGAGCGGACCGCGCGACGCCGCTCCGCCGCCGAAGAAGGCCTCGAACACGTCGCCCAGCCCACCGAAACCGGCGCCGAAGCCGTTGCCGGCCGCGGCGTTTTCCATCGGGTCACCGCCCAAGTCGACGATTCGCCGCTTCTCGGGGTCGCTGAGCACCTCGTAGGCAACGCTGATTTCCTTGAACTTGTGTTGCGCCCCCTCGTCGGGGTTCACGTCGGGGTGAAGCTCACGGGCCAACTTCCGGTAGGCGCGCTTGATCTCCGCGTCACTGGCGTTCCTGCCCACCCCGAGCAGCGCGTAGTAGTCCCGTGCCACGGTTTCCTTTCCTAACTACCTACGACCTAAGACTTCCCCGATATACATGGCAACCGCAGCGACACTAGCGATAGTTCCCGGATAGTCCATTCGTGTGGGGCCCAGCACACCCATGCCGCCGTACACGAGTCCGTCGGCGCCGTAGGTGGTGCTCACTACCGAGGTGGAAACCATCTCGTCGACCTCGGTCTCGTGACCGATGCGCACGGTCACCTTGCCGGCCTCCTGCTGCGCCTGAAGCAGTCGCAGCACGACCACCTGCTCCTCGAGAGCCTCGAGGATCGGCCGCAGCGTACCGCCGAAGTCGGCGGTGTTGCGGGTCAGGTTGGCGGTGCCGCCGAGCAGCAGCCGGTCTTCGGCGTGCTCGACCAGCGACTCCAGCAGCACTGTGGCCGACCTGCCAACGGCGTCGCCCAACGTGCCGTGCGGCATCTCCGAGGCCAAGTCGGCCACCGCCGCCGACGCCGCCGACAGCCGCTTGCCGTCGAGCGCCTGCCCGAGCATGTCGCGCAGCTGACTGAGCTGGTGCTCGTCGATGACGTCGCCGAGTTCGACGATGCGCTGGTCGACGCGACCGGAGTCGGTGATCACCACGAGCAGCAGCCGCGCCGGCGTCAGCGCCACCACCTCGACGTGACGCACGGTCGACGACGACAGCGTCGGGTATTGCACGACCGCGACCTGCCGGGTCAGCTGCGCGAGCAGGCGCACCGCGCGACGCAGAACGTCGTCGAGGTCGACGCCGGACTCCAGGAAGCCCTGGATGGCGCGCCGCTCCGCGGCCGACAGCGGCTTGACGTCGTCGAGGCGGTCGACGAACTCGCGGTATCCCTTCTCCGTGGGGATGCGGCCGGAGCTGGTGTGGGGCTGCGTGATGTAGCCCTCGGCTTCGAGGACGGCCATGTCGTTGCGCACGGTTGCGCTGGATACGCCGAGGTTGTGCCGGTCGACCAACGTCTTCGATCCGATCGGCTCTTTGGTGGCAACGAAGTCGGCGACGATCGCATGCAGCACCTCGAACCGACGGTCTTCGGCATGTCCCATTGTCGATTCACCTCCCGCTCGACCCATTTTACGGTCATCACGTGCGCCGATACGCACTCAGCAGGCAGTGTTCGGCGTTTGCGTCGAACACGACTACCCTTTGGATCCATGGTGAGCGCGGATGATCTTTAAGGGCGTTCGCGACGGCAAACCGTATCCCGATCACGGATTGTCCTACCGCGACTGGGCTCAGATTCCACCGCGGCAGATCCGCCTCGACGAATTGGTCACCACCACAACGGTGCTGGCGCTTGACCGGCTGCTGTCCGAAGACTCGACGTTCTACGGGGACCTCTTCCCGCATGCGGTGAGGTGGCGGGGTGTGGTGTACCTCGAGGACGGCCTGCATCGCGCGGTGCGCGCGGCACTGCGAAACCGCGTGGTGCTGCATGCGCGGCTGCTCGACATGGATGAGATGCAGGTGCCGCAGGCGCGCCAGGCTTAGCACTGGTGATCGTCGGCAATTCGGGATGAATTCCCCTTTCACCAAACCGGCCATTCCATTCCTCGTGGCACGTTACTGTTTCCCCAGTGTTTCCTGTGCGCCTGCTGTGGCGCGTGCGATCACACGGTGAGAGTCGGCGCCGGCAAGCACACCCTTCGGAAGGACTCGGGATGTCTATCAAACGTCTCGCTACGCATGTCGCCGGAGGCGCGGCGATTGCCGCCGCGATGGCGGCGTTCACTGTGGTACCCGCCCATGCCGCGGACACATACGTTGCGATTTACTACTCAGCGCCGGAATACGCCTATGGGTGGGCCAACAACGCCCCGACGAGGGCAGATGCCGAGGCCGCCGCACACGACAAATGCGTTTACAACGGTGGCACCGATTGCCAAATGGCGGCTTGGGCCAGGAACGGCTGTGCCGCACTCGCCCATAATGCTGACACTTGGCACGGCGGGCACGGCGCGACGATCGCGGAGGCCGAGCAGGACGCCCTCGCGCTGAACAACGGCGGCAGCATCTTCATAGAGAAGTGCTCGACGTAACTGCCGGCCGCTGATCCCGACTAGCCCATACCTAGGCCGCAGTTGACGCGCCGAGACTGCGCAATGTGATGGATTCGGCCCGATTTCCGTCATAAGTCGTAGTCTCGGCGAACTAGCCGAGAAGGGTCCGCACGACGCCGTCGGCCAATAAGCGGCCGCGGTCGGTGAGCACCAGGCGGTCGGCGTGGCGGACCAGGAGGCCGTCGGCGATCACCGCGTCCGCACGTCGCAACTCCGCGTCGCGGAGCGCCGCGACGGGCAGCCCGCTGCGCAGCCGGATCGACAGCATCACGGCCTCGGTGTGCTGCTCCACGCGACCGAGCTCTTCGCACCCGGCAACCGGCAAGCGCCCTTCGGCCAAGGCCGCCGCATATGCGTTGGGGTGCTTGACGTTCCACCACCGCGTGGAGCCGACGAAGCCGTGGGCACCGGGCCCTGCACCCCACCACTGCCCGCCGTTCCAGTAGCCGACGTTGTGGCGGCATTCCCCGCCCGGCCGGGCCCAGTTCGACACTTCGTACCAGCTGAAGCCGGCGTCGCTGAGCCGAGCATCCAGTAGCTCGTAGCGGCGAGCGAGCACGTCGTCGTCGGAAGTCTCGACCTCGCCACGACGAACACGACGGGCCAGGGCAGTGCCGTCCTCGACCACCAGCGCATACGCGGAGACGTGGTCCACCCTGGCATCGACGGCGGCGTCGACCGAGCGCCGCAGGTCGTCGTCGCTCTCCCCCGGCGTGCCGTAGATCAAATCGAGGTTCACGTGACGAAACCCGGCGGCGAGCGCTTCCCGTGCGGCGGCCGCGGCCCGACCCGGCGAGTGCACCCGATCCAGCACCGACAACACATGCGGCGCTGTGGACTGCATGCCCAGCGAGATCCGCGTGTACCCGGCGGCCCGCAGCGCGTCGAACAGCTCCGGCGACGTCGACTCCGGGTTGGCCTCGGTGGTCACCTCGGCGTCCGGCGCCAGGCCGAAGTTTCGCCGCACCGCGTCGAGCACCCCGGCCAGCCGTTGCGCGCCGAGCAACGACGGGGTGCCGCCGCCGACGAACACGGTGTCGGCCGGTGTGGTCACCCTATGGGCCGCTAGCCGCAGCTCGGTGCGCAGAGCATCCAGCCAGCCATCCGGGTTCGCGCCGCCCAGTTCGGCGGGCGTGTAGGTGTTGAAGTCGCAGTAACCGCAGCGGGTCGCGCAGAACGGCACGTGCACGTAGACGCCGAACTGCCCATGCGTCGTCATCCCCCGAGTCTGCCCGCTCTCGCGCGCCGAGATTGCCGTGAGCGTGGTCCTCTCTCGCAGTTTTCCGCGCGGAATGCAATTTCGCGGTAGGAGGGCACCACTTCTGCTCACCCTGAGCAGCAAGTTCGGTCCGGTTAGGGCATGCGCCGGCTCACATGGCACAATGGCCCGCGTGACCGCCGCCAGCCTCCACCTCAACGTTTCGTTGGTGGCGCGGCGGCATGTCGATTTCAAGCGCGTCTGTAGCTGTTGCTGTCTGCCTTGACGTCGTAGACCCGCCCACTGAACTTCCAGCTGGCCGCCGGATCTGCGCCGCCGGCCAGCAACCGGTGTATTGCGCGTTCCGAACGCCGGCTCTGATGAGGAGCCACCGGAAATGACACAGGCCCGCCCCCGGCCCGCCAAGACCAAGAGCGAGGGTCAATGGGCGCTCGGCGACCACGAGGCGCTCAATCCCAACGAACAGAACAAGAAGGACGACGCCCCGCTCAACGCGCGGGCGCGCATCGAAGACATCTACGCCCAGAACGGCTTCGACAGCATCGACAAGAGCGACCTGCGCGGCCGGTTCCGCTGGTGGGGCCTCTACACCCAGCGCGAGCAGGGCTACGACGGCAACTGGACCGGCGACGAGAACACCGATCAGATCGAAGCCAAGTACTTCATGATGCGCGTGCGCTGCGACGGCGGCGCGCTGAGCGTCGAGCAGCTACGCACGCTGGGTGAGATCTCCACCGAGTTCGGACGCGACACCGCCGACATCTCCGACCGCGAGAACGTGCAGTACCACTGGATCCGCATCGAGGACGTGCCCGAGATCTGGCGGCGGCTGGAGGCCGTCGGCCTGCAGACCACCGAAGCGTGCGGCGACTGCCCCCGCGTGGTGCTGGGCTCGCCGCTGGCCGGCGAGTCGCTCGACGAGGTCCTCGACGCCAGCCCGGCCGTCGACGAGATCGTGCGGCGCTACATCGGCAAGCCCGAGTACGCTAACCTCCCGCGCAAGTACAAGACCGCGATCTCCGGCCTCCAGGACGTCTGCCACGAGGTCAACGACGTGGCCTTCATCGGCGTCAACCACCCCGAGCACGGCCCCGGGCTGGACGTGTGGGTGGGCGGCGGCCTGTCCACCAACCCGATGCTGGGCCAGCGCCTCGGCGCGTGGGTGCCGCTGGACGAGGTTCCCGACGTCTGGGAGGCGATCACGTCGGCGTTCCGTGACTACGGTTACCGGCGGCTGCGGTCCAAGGCCCGGCTGAAGTTCCTGATCAAAGACTGGGGCATCGAGAAATTCAGAAGAGTTCTCGAGACCGAGTACCTCGATCGCCCGCTGATCGACGGCCCCGCTCCGGAGCCGGCGGTGCATCCGATCGACCACGTCGGCGTGCAGCGGCTGAAGAACGGGCTCAACGCGGTCGGGGTGGCCCCGATCGCCGGTCGGGTGTCGGGCACGATCCTGTCCAAGGTCGCCGACATCGCCGAGAACGCGGGATCGGACCGGGTTCGCTTCACGCCGTACCAGAAGCTGGTCGTCCTCGACGTGCCCGATGAAGAGGTAGCCGGGCTCGTCGAACAGCTCGAAGCCCTGGGCCTGCCGTCGCAGCCGTCACACTGGCGCCGAAACCTGATGGCCTGCACGGGAATTGAGTTCTGCAAGCTGTCGTTCGCCGAAACCCGAGTGCGCGCACAGGGTTTGGTGCCGGATTTGGAGAAGCGGCTCGAGGACGTAAACGCCCAGCTCGACGTGCCGATCACCGTCAACATCAACGGCTGCCCCAACTCGTGCGCACGCATCCAGGTCGCCGACATCGGCTTCAAGGGACAGATGGTCGACGACGGTGACGGGCCTGTCGAGGGCTTCCAGGTGCACCTGGGCGGAAGCCTGGGACTGGACAGCGGCTTCGGCCGCAAGCTGCGCCAGCACAAAGTGCTCAGCGACGAGCTCGGCGACTACATCGAGCGGGTCGTGCGCAACTTCGTGAAGCAACGAACCGACGGGGAGCGTTTCGCGACGTGGGCCCTGCGAGCGGACGAGGCGGATTTGCGATGAGCGTGAGCACGGAGCGCGACCTACGGGAACTGGCCGAGCGCGGTGCCGACGAG
>JBAPQQ010000569.1:0-6200 GCA_049280695.1 Mycobacterium sp. | reverse complement strand
CAGCAGCGTGGTGCGCAACAGCGTGGTCAGCATCGACAGCAACGCCCAGAGGTAGATCGCCAGCACGCCGATCGCCAGCGCGGCCGCCCGGGTCGACGACCCCGCGCGCACCGCCAGCCAGATGATGCCGACCATGCACAGCGCGCCGAGAATCGTGAACTGCAGCATCGGGAACCATAACTGCGCCCCGTCTGCGGGGAGATAGTGCTGTGCGGTTCCCGAGCCGGCGGGCGAGCCCTTGACCGCCGCGAGGAGGTAGGGCAGCCATCCGATCAGCGCGATCACGGCAGCTGTCCCGGTGATCACCGCCAGCCGCAGCACCGGTGCCCAACTCCGCGAGGTGGCAGCCGCCAACGCCGCCATGATGACGACCGTGAACGCGCTGTAGGCCACCAGCAGCGTGTAGAACAGCGCGGAGAAGCCGAGGAACACGCCGACGGCGCCGACAGCCGCCCACCCACCCGAGCGTTCTCCGCCCCGCAACCCCGACCAGGCCAGCACCAGCACCGGCGGCAGCAGCACCGTGATCACCGCGGCGTACGGCTCCGCCGGCGAATAGGCAAGCGTCACAGCGGCGGTCGCGGTGGTCACGATCAGTGCCAGCTCGAAGCGAATCATCTTCGCCCACAGCACGAACGCGGCGACGACCGCAATCGCGATCGAGGTGATCGCCCAGGGTTTGAACATCTCCCACGCCGGCGTGCCCGTCAGAGCCGCGGCCCGGCCGCCGAGCCAGAACCAGCCCGGCGGGTAGTACGGCGGCAGACCGAAGTAGGTCATGTCGTGCAGCGCGGCGGTGTCGGTCAGCCGCGTCAGGTATTCGGTGCGGAACTGCTGGTCGACGGAGATGCCGAACAGGTAGAGCCTGGTGGCGCCCAGCGGCATGCCCAGCGTGACCACCGAGAACGCGGCCAGAAATACCACGGCGGCGCCGTAGGCAACACGCTCGCGGCCGCGCCGCCACAGCCAACCCGCGGCTAAAAGCCCTGCGAGGCAACTGAATTGACCGACAGTCGTCAGCGCATGAAGCTGGTTGGACGAGTTGTAAGCGGGCCATTCGACGCGGGATATCGCCGTCAGCGCCGCCACAGCGACCACGACTGCGACGACCGTCGCCATCAGCATGTGGCCGACGGTCACCAGCGCGAGCCGCATGAGCTGCTAGATCGGCAGTTTCCGGAAGACGGGCCGCGGGATGTGCCGCAGCACCATCATCACGTAGCGGAACGCCGGCGGCGCCCACACCAACTCTTTGCCCTTGGCTGCGGACCGGATCGCCAACTCCGCGACATCCTCCTTATCGACGGTCAGCGGCGCCTCTTTGACATGCGCGCTCATCCGGGTGCGCACCTGCCCCGGGCGGATCACCAGGACACGAACACCGTACTCGCGCAATGCCTCTGACAGACCGAGGTAAAAGCCGTCCAAGCCGGCCTTGGTGGAGCCGTACACGAAGTTCGACCGGCGCACCCGCTCTCCGGCCACGGTGCTCATCGCGATGATCTGCCCGAAGCCCTGTGCTCGCATCTTCTCGCCCAGCAGCACGCCCACCGACACCGCGGCGGTGTAGTTCACCTCGGCCAGCATCACCGCCTTGCGCTGGTTCTGCCACAGTTCCTCGGCATCGCCGAGCAGACCGAACGCCACGATCGCGACGTCGACGTCGCCGTTGGCGAAGGCCTGCTCGATCACCTTCGGATGGCTGTCGGTGTCCACCGCGTCGAAGTCGATCACCTCGACCTCGCGTGCACCCGCGGCCTTCATCTGTGCGGCGGCGTCGTCGCGGCCCGGGTCGTCGGGCAGGCAGGCCAGTACGATCCGGGCGGGTGAGGTGCGCAGATAGCGCGCGCAGATCGCCAGGCCGATCTCGGACGTGCCGCCCAGCAGCAGTATGGTCTGCGGATTACCCACGGCGTCAAGCATTTACAGCAGCTCCAGGCGTCGGGCCATGTCGGAGGCGAATACGCCGTGCGGATCGGCCTTACGGCGCACCGCGATCCACTCGTCGATCCGGGGGTACATGGCGTGAAAGGTGTCGGCGGTGGTGCGCGAGTCCTTGGCGGTGTAGAGGCGGCCGCCGAACTCCAGCACTCGGCGGTCCAGGTCGCTGACCAGCTCGGCCAGTCCGGGCTTGATCGGGAAGTCCACGCACACGTTCCACCCGCGGATCGGGAAGCTCAGCGGCGCCTGGTTGCCCTCGCCGAAGAGCTTGAACACGTTGAGGAATGAGTAATGGCCCGACCGCTGGATGTCGACGATGATGCTCTTGAACTCCTCGACGGCGTCGGTGGGGACGACGAACTGGTACTGCAGGAACCCGGACGGACCGTACGCGCGGTTCCATTCACCGAACATGTCCAGTGGGTGGTAGAACTGCGTGAGGTTCTCGATCTTGCCGCGATAGGTGCCGGACTTGCGGTACCACAGCTCGCCGATGGGCCCGAACGTGTACTTGTTCGCCAGTCCGTTCGGGAAGATGTCTGGCAGCGTAAGCAGTTGCGGCGCATCGAATTTCAGTGGATCATTCTGCAACTTGGCGGGCAGCTGGTCCAGACGCGCGAGCGAACCGCGTGACACCGCTGCCCGGCCGAGCTTGGGCGGCGGGCTGATCGCGTCGAACCATGCGCTGGAATAGGTGTAGTTGGCCTCGCTGCCGTCGCTGTGCAGCGCGATGGTTTCGTCGAGGCTGGCGGTGACGTCGCCGTCGGCAATGAAGTAGGCGGTTTCGGTGGGCGTCATCTCGATGGTGGCCCGCAGGATGATGCCCGTCAGCCCGTTGCCGGCGACCGTCGCCCAGAACAGCTCCGACTCGGAAGTCAGGTGTGCGATATCGCCGTCGGCGGTCAGCAGGTCCAGCGAGCGGACGTGGTTGCCGAAGCTGCCCGCGCTGTGGTGGTTCTTGCCGTGGATGTCGCAGGCGATCGCGCCGCCCACCGTCACCTGACGGGTGCCCGGCAGCACCGGCACCCACAGCCCGAACGGCAGCGCGGCCCGCATCAACTGGTCCAGGTTCACGCCGGCGTCCACGTCGACGAGCCGGGTGTCGGCGCTGATCGAATGGATGCGATTCAGGGGCGTCATGTCGATCACCAGGCCGCCGCCGTTCTGGGCGTTGTCGCCGTAGGAGCGGCCCAGTCCGCGCGCAACCACCCCGCGGGGCCCGGCCTGCGCCACCGCCTTCGCGATCACCTCGACGTCGGGCGTGCACAGAACCTGCGCCACCGTCGGTGCGGTGCGACCCCAGCCGGTCAGCCGCTTCGTGGTCAACATCGCCGGTCAGCCTACCGCTGTGACGCGCTGCCGAAGCTCAGCGCAGCCGGAAGATTACTGCCCGCTGCACCACGAAGTTGATCACCGTGGCGGTGCCCTGGGCGATCACGAACGCCACCGGCACCCGCCACGGCTGGTCCTCGAACCGCATGTAGAACAGGTAGTTGATGCCGACCTGAACGCTGTACGTCACGCCGTAGAGCACGCACACCGCGACGAATCGGGCCCTGCTGGGTGGTGCCTGAAAAGTCCACCGCCGGTTGATCAGATACGCGGTGATGGTACCGGCGATGAAGCTCAGCGACTTTGCCACGTTGACGTTCAAGCCCACCGCGAGACCAGCCACGTACAGCCCGAAGTCCACGATCGCCGCGAACCCCCCGGTGACCAGAAAGCGCAGCACCTGCGTCCTCAGCGGCAGCGTTGAAGGCAGCAAGGGCTCGGCCACCCGGGCAGCTTAAGCGACACGCTGTGCAAGCCATGCCGCCACCGCGCCGTCAGGCTGCCGGTTTGCGACGTCGGCCGTTTGGTTACAAAGCCAGTAGGCCGAGCAAGGGAGGGTCCGTGATGAGGAAGTCAGTGCGTCGCCTGTCGGTCGCATCGACAGCGGCTTTGGCGTCGACGGCGTTCGTGACGGTTGTGACGCCGCCGCTGAGTTTCGCGGATTGCGACAACACCCAGTGGTGGGACCCGGTCGGTAACATCTGCCGGCCGCTGGTTGCGCCGGATTGCGGCAACGGCTCGTGGTGGGATCCCGGCGCAAATGCGTGTCGACCGTTGGTAACAGAGCCGCTGGCTTGCGACTTCGGCTCATACTGGGACCCGGTGGCCAACGTGTGCCGAGTCGTTTTCGTCCCGCCACCCGAATAAGAACCCGCAGCGTCGTATCGTGCACTTGTGCATGCAAGCGACATCGCCGAAGACTTCCCGGCGGTGACCGTGGACTCGCCGGCGCTGGACGCGGCGCGCATGCTTGCCGAGCATCAGCTGCCCGGGATGGTCGTCACCGACTCCGCCGGGCGTCCGCTCGCGGTGCTGCCGCCCTCGCAAGTCGTGCGGTTCGTGGTGCCGGGTTATGTTCAGGACGATCCGTCGCTCGCGGGCGTGCTCGACGAGTCGATGGCCGACAGATGCGCCGAACGGCTCGGCGGCAAGACGGTGCGCGACGTGCTGCCGGAGCACCTGCCCGAGGTGCCGTCCGTCGACGCGGAGGACACGATCATCGAAGTAGCAGCGAGCATGGCGCGGCACCGGACCCCGCTGCTGGCCGTGATGAGGGCCGGCGAGCTCACGGGCGTGATCACGGCGTCCCGTCTGCTCGCGGCCGCGCTCGGCTCCTGAGCGTCCCCGCTTGATAGGTTGGTCGCGGTGTGCCGGGAAGCCTGGTCGGCATTGAGAACCTAGCTCCAGGAGTGGCCCCGATGACCGTTGTCGCGATCGCGGTGTTCGTCGTCGCGTACGGGCTCATCGCGAGCGATCGGGTGAACAAGACGCTGGTCGCGTTGTCCGGCGCGGCGATCGTCGCGGCCCTGGGTGTCGTGAAATCCGACGACGTGTTCTTCTCCCGGGAGACTGGGATCGACTGGGACGTCATTTTCTTGCTGCTGGGCATGATGGTGATCGTCTCGGTTCTGCGCCAGACCGGTGTCTTCGAATACATCGCGATCTGGGCGGCCAAGCGGGCCAAGGGATCTCCGTTGCGGATCATGATCCTGCTGGTGTTGGTGACCGCAATCGCGTCGGCGTTGCTGGACAACGTCACCACGGTGTTGCTCGTCGCGCCGGTGACATTGCTGGTGTGCGACCGGCTCAGCATCGGCGCCGCGCCGTTTCTGATGGCGGAGGTGTTCGCATCCAACATCGGCGGTGCGGCGACATTGGTCGGCGATCCGCCGAACATCATCATCGCCAGCCGGGCGGGACTGTCGTTCAACGACTTTCTCGTACACATGCTTCCGATCGTGGTGGTCGTGATGGCGGTGTTCGTGGCGATGCTGCCGCGGCTGTTCCGGGGCTCGTTCGGCGTCGACCCGGACCGAGTGGCCGACGTGATGTCACTCGAGGAGCGGGAAGCGATCCGCGATCCGGCGCTGCTGGTCAAGTGCGTAGTGGTGTTGGCCGGAGTGTTCGCCGCGTTCATCGCTCATTCGGCGTTGCACATCGCGCCGTCGATCGTCGCACTGCTCGGTGCCGGTGTGCTCGTGTTGATCACCCGGGTGGACAAGTCCGACTATCTCTCCGGCGTCGAATGGGAGACCCTGCTGTTCTTCGCCGGCCTGTTCACCATGGTCGGCGCGCTGGTGAAAACCGGGGTCATCGACCAGCTTGCGCGGCTGGCGACGGAGGCCACGGGTGGTAACGCGTTGCTCACGGTGATGCTGATCCTCGGAGTCTCGGCGCCGGTGTCGGGGGTCATCGACAACATCCCCTATGTCGCGACGATGACGCCGATCGTGTCCGAGCTGGTCACGTCCTTGCACGGCGAAGTGCAGCAGAACGTGCTGTGGTGGTCGTTGGCGCTCGGCGCGGACTTCGGCGGCAACCTGACCGCCGTCGGCGCCAGCGCCAACGTGGTGATGCTGGGCATCGCCCGACGGTCCGACAGCCCTATCGGCTTCTGGGAGTTCACCCGCAAAGGCGCGCTCGTTACCTTGATGTCGGTTTCGCTTGCGGGACTGTACCTTTGGCTACGCTACTTCGTGATGGCCTGACCGCCGGGAATGGCCTGAGCCCGCGCGATCAAGGGTCACACCCAGTAGGGCACCCGGCTGCGGTACTGCCGCATGGCCAGCACCGCGAGCATCCACCCGATCACGGTCAGCACCAGCACCACCGCCCAGTGCCGCCACTGCTGGTCGGCGCCGAGCAGCGGCGCCCGCACGATGTCCAGGTAGTGATACAGCGGGTTCAATTCGACCACCCAACGCCAC
>JBAPQQ010000568.1:0-1759 GCA_049280695.1 Mycobacterium sp. | reverse complement strand
GCGACAGGGCGAATGGTGGCCAGCGTCCTGGCGAGCTTGACTGAGCTGGAACTAGGCCGAGAGCATCGCGCCGCCGCCGTGAGGCACGACGGGTACGCGGACAATCCATTGGGCGACCCAAGGTGCTCGACAAGTCGAAAGCGGATCTGGCGGAGCGGGATGCACGCCAGCGGTGAATCAGCGAGCACGATAGCGGCTCTTCAATTTTAAGCGGGCAGTTGTGATTTCGCTCTCGTGGGCGTGTCGCTGATGTAGGAGGCCCTTGGCCTTCTGAAGTCTGAAAGTTGCGAAGCATTCAGGCGGAGGAAGGAACCAAGGGCCGTGACCGACGGTACGACATTGTTGTTCGGGCTGCCAGGAGTACGAGTTGAGCGAGTCGAGCGTGTGCCGGGCGGGGCCCGGGTGGTCCACGTCCTCACCGACGAACCGACCGCGGCGGCGTGTCCAGCATGTGGGGTGGTGTCCACGTCGGTGAAAGGCCGGGTCAGCACATCGCCGAAGGACATTCCCTACGGTCAGGATCGTATTGCAGTGCGGTGGAACAAGATCCGGTGGAGATGCCGGGAGGACTACTGCGAGCGCGGGTCGTTCACCGAGGCGATCGCGCAGGTGCCGGCCCGGGCGCGGACCACCGAGCGGTTGCGCGCCCAGATCGGCGCGGCGATCGGCGATGCGGCCCGATCAGTGACCGAGGTCGCCGATGCCCACGGGGTGTCCTGGCCGACCGCGCACCGCGCCTTCGTCGATCACGCCGACGCGGCGCTGCCCGAGCCGGCTCCCACGCGGGTACTCGGTATCGACGAGACCCGCCGCGGGAAGCCCAGGTGGGCCTACGACCAGGACGAGTGTCGGTGGGTGCGGGTCGACCCGTGGGACACCGGGTTCGTCGACCTCGACGGCGAACAGGGCCTGCTGGGCCAGCAGGAAGGGCGCACCGGCGCGACCGTGGTCGACTGGCTGACCGAGCGCACGCCCGAGTTCCGGGCGGGGATCGAGTTCGTCGCGATCGACCCGGCCGCGGTCTACGCCTCGGCGATCCGCACGCCGGGTCTGCTGCCCAACGCGACGCTGGTGGTCGATCACTTCCACCTGGTCAAGCTCGGCAACGACGCGGTGACCAAGGTTCGTCGCCGCGTCACCTGGGACCTCAAGGATCGCCGCGGCCGCAAGCTCGATCCGGAGTGGGCCAACCGACGCCGGTTGCTACGCGGCCGGGAACGCCTGTCGGAGAAGGGTTTCGCCAAGATGTGGAACGCGATCACCGCCGAGGACCCGAGCGCGCAGATCCTGTCGGCGTGGATCGCGAAGGAGGAGCTACGCACCCTGCTCGCGACCGTCCGGGTCGGCGGCGATCCGCACCTGACCCGCCACCGGCTGCACCGGTTCCTGTCCTGGTGTATCGACTCGCAGATCCCCGAGCTGCTCACCCTCGCCACCACCATCGACACCTGGTGGCCCGAGATCAACGCCTTCGTCACCACCGGCATCACCAACGCCCGCACCGAGGGCTACAACAGACTCGTCAAACAGGTCAAACGCGTCGGGTGCGGGTTCAGAAATCGCGACAATTCCACCCGCCGGATACGCTTCCACTGCACCCGCAAACAGCGGGCCGCAACCCAGATTTCATGCTGAATGCCCGGTCAAAGTCGAAGAGCCCGTATCCGGGCCGTACTGCAGCCGTCCGCTAGCCGCACCGGAGTCGCAGGTAGAGCAGCAGTTCGGGGTTGTCGTACGTCCGAATTGCCAGGCGTTATCG
>JBAPQQ010000567.1:0-3528 GCA_049280695.1 Mycobacterium sp. | reverse complement strand
CCTGGCGGAGACGGCGTCGAGCACGGTCTTGAGTCGGTCCGACATCTTCTGCGGGCTCACCAGCGGCACCACGTTGGCGGCGATGAAATTGTTCTTCGGGTCTTCAAGTACCACCAGGTCGTTCTGCGGGATCGCCGGCGAGGTACTGAAGATGTCGGCGGCGGTGACGGCGCCGTCGACGAGCGCCCTCACGGTGGCGGGGCCGGCACCATCGTTGATCGGCTTGAAGTTGCCCGGGCTGATGTTGAGACCGTATTTCGCCTTGAGCCCCGGCAGACCCTCGCTGCGGGTGACCCACTCGGAAGGTGCGGCGAACTTGACCTCGGCCGAATGCGCCGCAAGGTCGCCGATGGTCTTGAGGTTCCACTTCGTCGCCGTGCCGCGGGTGACGGCAACGGTGTCGGTGTCGGCGGCCGGCGACGGAGTCAGGATGGACAGGTCGCCGGGTAGCGCCGTCAGCAGCGCCAGCACGACGGCGTCGGGTCTCGTGGCGGTGGTCCCGGGATCGAAGTACTGCAGCAGGTTGCCGGTGTATTCGGGGATCAGGTCGATCGAATGATCCTTCACCGCAGGGATGTACGTCTCCCGGCTGCCGATGCCGAACTGGCGACGGATCGTGAAGTCGTTGGCCTCCAAGGCCTGCGCGTAAATCTCGGCGATGATCTTCGACTCGGGAAAGTCGGCTGAGCCAACGATGATCGACTTCAGGTCGCCCGACACCGGGCCGCCGCCCAGCGGATTGGCGCTGCCGCATCCGGCGAGCACTGCCACAAGGCCCGCCACTGTCGCCCACCACCATCGGGCTCTGGCCATGCGCGTTCCTCTCGGCCGGAGCTGTCTTCTCTACACGCGAGCGATCATCGCGAGTTGCCGTGACCCTAGCGCGTCGCATGTTTGATTACCCCGGCGAAAGGCAAGATAGAGATATGACCAGCGATGCTCAGCCGCCACCCGAGCCGCCGTCCAAGGCACCGCAGCACGCCGCCGACGGAAGCAGCGACGTGCAGCCGGGCGTGCCACCGCAATCCGCCGTGAAATTCACCAGGACCGCGGCGGCGTGGTGGTCGCTCATCGTCGGCCTGCTGATACTGGTCCTGTTGTTGATCTTCATCGCCCAGAACACCGATTCGACGACCATTCACTTCTTCGGCTGGAATTGGAACACCCCCGTGGCGATCGCGATCCTGGTGTCGGCGGTGTGCGGGGCGGGCATCACGGTGCTCACGGGCGCCGCGCGCATGTTCCAGTTGCGCCGCGCAGCCAAGAAGAACTTGCGCGCTACCCGTAGGTGAACGAAAACACCTGCAGCCCTTGACTTACCTGTACCTCGAGTTGGCCTGCGGTTGACGCGTCGGAGCCGACGATCTGGTGGCTGTTGGGTGGACTGCTGATCGGGACCGCGCTGGTCTTGCCGTTGCGTGTCACCGTGATGGTCCCGCTTCCGCCGGCCACGATGTAGACATTCTTCGCGTGGTAGTTCAGCCGGATTCCCGACGTATCGCTACCGGTGGTGGCGCCCTGGTAGTCCAGCGACCAGGGGCCGTCCAGCGTGAACGTGTCGGCGGGCTGGGCCGGCGGATAGGTGAACCGGGCGGCGCCTTCGTCGTACTTCTCGGTGTCGCCGTAGTTGACCACCTTCCCGACCGACAGATAGGTCTCCGGCGTGCGGTCTGCATCCGGTGTCGTGTCGGCCGATTCGGTGGGCCCCGGCAGGTCGACGGCCGGGTTCGCATCGGTGATCAGTTCGCGAACGAGTTTCTCGGTGATGTCGTAATCGCCCTCGCCGAACTTGATGTGGCGCACCGTGCCGTCGGCGTCGATCAAGGCAAGCGTCAGCATGCCGTTCATTCGGAGCGGCTCCCGTTTCGGACGGCGCCGAAAGATTTTCGGCCGCGCACCCATCCGCCGCCGCCGACACTCCGAATGACTCAGCGACCACGGTCACCACGACGGCATCCCGCCGTCCCTCACGAAGGAGTGATTAATGCGGCATCGTCAGTTCAAAACTGCTGCACTGGCTGGGCTTTCAGCCTTCGCAATCGTCGGCCTGTCTGCGTGTTCCAACGACACCAGCACCTCGTCGTCACCGGCACCGTCGACTCCGATGACCACCAGCGCCGCGATGACGCCGGCTGCGTCGACCCTGATCGGCGCCGGCTGCTCGACCTACGCCCAGCAAGTGCCGACCGGTCCCGGCTCCGTCGAGGGGATGGCGCAGGATCCGGTCGCGGTGGCGGCGTCGAACAATCCGATGCTGACCACGCTGACGGCGGCGCTGTCGGGCAAGCTGAACCCGAACGTCAACCTGGTGGACACGCTGAACAACGGCCAATACACGGTTTTCGCGCCGACCGACGACGCGTTCAAGAAGCTGCCGCAGTCGACCATCGACACCCTGAAGACGGACTCTGACCTGCTCACGAAGATCCTGACCTACCACGTGGTCAAGGGGCAGGCGTCGCCCGACAAGATCGCCGGAACGCACACGACCCTGCAGGGTGCAACGGTGACCGTCACCGGTGCGGGTGACGACCTGAAGATCAACGACGCCGGCTTGGTCTGCGGTGGTGTCAAGACGGCCAACGCCACCGTGTACATGATCGACACGGTGCTGATGCCGCCGGCCGCCTGAGTCAACGCAGCGCCGTGAGCCCGGCTGCGACGAGCTGCGAGAACGCCTCGCCCGTCCAGTCGGGCTCGGTGGCGCCTGCGCGAAGCCGCGCGCGGAAGTCCACGCCGCGGCTGCCATCATCGCCAACAGCTCCGTCCATCGCCGGGTCCCGGTAGCTGCACATCAGCGCGACGTGGCATCTGCGTTGTCGATGACGGTGTTGTCGATGCGGCAGTCGGCCGGTCATCGGGTATTGCGCGGCAACAGATCCCAGACGTGCTCGGTGGTGTTGACCTCCGCGACGGTGAACCGCCCGCCGCGCGAGTAGCGCAGCCGGGTGACCGAGGCGTAGTCGATCGGGAAGATCAGCGGCTGCCCGGTGCCCAGGATGCGGTGCAGGATCACGTTGATCACCCCGCCATGGCTGAACAACGCGACGGTGTCGTCATGATCGCCGCCGGCCACCAGGTCGTCGACCGCACCGAAAACCCGGGCGATGAAGGCCTCCTCGTCGATGCCGCTGGGCAGGTGACCCCTGGCAAGGCGCTCCCACTCGTCGGGGAACTCCTCGCGAATCTGCTCGATCGGGACGTAGTGCGCCAGCTCGCGGTCGTATTCGGCGAGGCGGTCGTCGACCTCGACCGGCAGTCCGAGGATGTCGGCCACCGGCTGGGCCGTCTGCTGCGCGCGCCGCTGCGGACTGGACAGCACGCGCGCAATCGGGTGGCGGTCCAGAGCCTTGGGCAGCCTTCGTGCCTGTTCGACGCCGACGTCGGACAATTCCGGGTCGGCGCCCTCGCCAGGCCGGCTGCGCAGGGGCAGCGCGTGCCGGATCAGCAGCAGTTGCACGCGTGCCACCATAGAGGGCATGCCGGGCTATGCCGACCACCTGTTCGACCTCACCGACCGCGTGGTGC
>JBAPQQ010000566.1:0-8065 GCA_049280695.1 Mycobacterium sp. | reverse complement strand
CTGGCCACCGGCATGGGCGTGCCGGCCCGCCGCGCGACCACCGCGGAGGAGTTCACCGCGGCGTTGGCAGACGCACTAGCGAGCCCGGGCCCGCAGCTGATCGACGCGATCGTCCCGTCGCTGATGGACTGATGGACTGATGGACTGATGGACCAATACAACCTGCAGCGGTTCGTCGACGCGCAAGCGCCGGTTTACGAATCCGTGCTCGCCGAACTGCGTGCGGGCCGCAAGCGCAGCCACTGGATCTGGTTCGTCTTCCCGCAACTGCGCGGGCTGGGCCGCAGCCCGACCGCCGAGCGGTTCGGGGTCTCGTCGCTGGCCGAGGCGCGGGCGTACCTGGGCCACGCGGTGCTCGGCCCGCGGCTGCGGGAATGCACGCGGCTGGTCAACGCGATCGAAGGCTCCTCAGTCGACCAGATCTTCGGCTGGCCCGACAACCTCAAGGTGCGCTCGTCGATGACGCTGTTCGCCCGCGTCACCGACGACAACACCGAGTTCGTCGAGCTGCTCGGCAAGTTCTACGGCGGCGAACAAGACCCGGCCACGGCGGCTCTACTGGCCGAGCGGCCGAAGGACTAGCCAGCCGTGCGGGCCGACGGTCGCCTCCTCGACGTCGGCCGACGCGGGTGCCGCATCGCCCCCGACTACTTGCGCGCGCTGAAACCCGATCTCCGGCAGGCGAATCGACCAAGGCTCGTCGTCCAGGCTCAATGCCACCAGCAGCGCATCGTCACCGTGGCGGCTCACGTAGAGGTAGCGGCGGTTGTCCACCAGTACCGGCTGCGTGGTGGCCCGGTGCAGCCACGGCTGGCGCCGGCGTACGCCGATCAGGAACTGGTGCAGCCGGAACACGTCCTCGCCGTCGGCATCCAACGGCTCAGGCACAACAGCGAATTCGGGCCGGACGGCGTCGTCGCCGCCGAACCGTTCCTCTTTGACGCCGCGGCACCCGTATTCGTCGCCGGCGTAGACACACGGCACACCGCCGGTGGTCATCAGGATCACGACCGCGTGCGGCAGATGACGTGGATCGGTCAGCCGGCTCGCGATCCGGGTGACGTCGTGGTTGCCGACGAACGTCAGCGGCGCGAAGGCGGCGAGGAACTCGTTGTGCCGCACAAGCGCCCAGTCGAGCTCGTGAAAGTTGTTTTCGTTCAGCGAACTCCAGATCGCCTTCCACAGCTCGTACTGCGTGACCGAGTCGAAGCGCGCGTCGCGCACCCGCGCCGCGTAGTCGCCGTGGATGACCTCGCCGACCAGCCAGGCGTCGGGATACACGTCGCGAACACCGGGAATGACTTTGGCCCAGAACTCATCCGGCATGGCATATGCCGCATCCAGCCGCCAGCCGTCGGCGCCGCGGCCCAGCCAGTGGCGCATCACGTCACCCACGTGACCGGCCACCTCGGGATTGGAGTGGTCGAGGGTGATCAGCTCGCCGTGACCCTCGAACGTGTGGAAGCCGTTGCGCGTGCGTCGAAACCATTCCCGCCGCGGAAAGTCGGTGCCGACGTGGTTGAACACGCCGTCCAGTAGCACCCGCAGCCCGCGCCGATGCGCCTCGTCGACGACGACGTCGAAATCGGTGTCGTCGCCGAGCCGTGGGTCGATGCGGTAGTAATCGGTGGTGTCGTAGCCGTGTGAGCGCGACGCGAAGATCGGCCCGAGAGCCACGCCGGAAGCGCCGAGTTCGATGGCCCGGTCGAACCACCCGACGATACGGCGCAACCGGTGTTCGCCGGGCAGGGGAGCGGGATCCGCGGGATAGGCGCCCACGAAGCCCAGCGGATAGACCTGCCACCAGATCGCATGCTGCACCCAGTCGAGCGCCACGGGTCGGCAGTCTACGTGCAGCATCGCCCCGCGGCTGTGGCAGCATCACCGGCGTGCTGGAGTTCACGCATCACGAACTGACCGCCGACGACATCGCCCGGCTGCGGCAAGTCTACGAGCCGTTGACGCAATCGGTGCGCGAGCTCATCGACGCCACCATCAGGACAGAGGTCGACGCCGAGGCCGTCGCCGACGTGATTTCGCAAATCGACGCTGTCACAGCGCGATTGCGCGCCAAGCAGCTGCCCGGCCCGTTCGGCGTCCGGTACACCGGCGAAGGAATCGGGATGGCCTGGGGCAACCCGGCGATCGGCGTGCGCAACCCGATCGCACCGCCGCTGGTGCTGCACCACGACGGCCGAACCGGCAAGGTTTCGACCGACTTCCACCTCGGCGCGCCCTACGAAGGGCCGCCCGGACACGTCCACGGCGGCGTCTGCGCGTTGGTCCTCGACCATGTGCTCGGCGAGGCGGCGAGCGACCCGCCCCGGCCGGCGCTGACCGGCACGATAACCCTGCGGTACCTGCGTGCGACCCGGCTCGGCGCGTTACACGCGGAGGCGACCATCGAGCGGATCGAGGGGGTCAAGACGTTCGCCGTCGGTTATCTCGCCGACGACGAGGGCGTCACGGTCGAGGCCGACGGCGTGTTCATCGTCCCCAAGTGGGCTCGCTGACCGGTAAGGGCTCAGCGCCTTTCCAGCACCCGGCCCCGGAGTCGATGATCGCGCGCACGCTGCGCCTGCAGCGGCCGCAGTCGGAACCCGCACCGCACGCCCTGGCCACCTCTTTGCACGTCGACGCGCCACGCGACACCGCAGCGGTGACCTCGTGGCTGGTCGCTCCGGTACACAGGCAGACGTACATTCACCGCCCCCGTTTCGATCCCACGTCGCCAGCCAATCAGGTAAGGCTAACCTATGTCAAGCCCCGGAGGCGACACCCGACCGGAATGACCGCAGCTACCAGGGCACTGCACTAGATTCAGTACCCATGCAAGGTGACCCGGAAATCCTCAAACTGCTCAACGAGCAGCTGACCAGCGAGCTGACCGCGATCAATCAATACTTCCTGCACTCCAAGATGCAGGAGAGCTGGGGGTTCACCGAGCTCGCCAAGCGCACCCGCGAAGAGTCAGTCGAGGAGATGCACCACGCCGAGTGGGTGACCGATCGCATCCTGTTGCTCGACGGCCTGCCCAACTACCAGCGCCTGTTCTCGCTTCGCGTCGGGCAGTCGTTGCGCGAGCAGTTCGAAAGCGACCTGGCGGTCGAGTACGAAGTGCGCGAGCGGCTGGCGCCGGGCATCATCATGTGCCGCGAGAAGCAGGACTCGACCACCGCGGTGCTGTTCGAGAAGATCCTCGCCGACGAGGAGAAGCACATCGACTGGCTGGAGACGCAGCTCGAGCTGATGGACAAGCTCGGCGAGCAGCTGTATGCGGCGCAGTGCGTGTCGCGGCCGCCGAGCTGACCGGCGGGCGGCGATGCGGGGGCTGCGCTAGCTTCTCAACGCTGGGGTTGCGTCCCTCGATCGCCTGACGGCGAGCACGGATGCAACCAACCTCAACCCGCCGCTCTCTGCCGAGTCCCCGCCCCTAAGGCTTACCAAACCTGGTTGCCGCCGGGATCCAATCACGTTGTGCCAGTGCTTGATGCGCGATCAGTCCCGATCTCTAGGGATTGCTGCGCCAGCCGGCCACGCCCACCACGATCATGCGCAGTTGCTTGACGGCCATCCGCCTGATCTCCTCCTGCGCGGCAGCGTCCTGCGCGTCTTCGATCGCCTCGGCGATCACGATCATCGAGTTGACGAACAGACTGGCGAGGATGTTGAGATCCTCGGTGCTCCAGCCGTTGAGCTCGGGGAAGCGCGCCAGGTCGGTGGCCAGTTCGGCGGTGATCAGCCGGATCTCGGTGCGGATGGCGTACCGCAGCACCGACACGCCGCTGTTGCGCTCACGACCGATGAACCGCCAGTGCTCGCGCTGCTGCGCGATGCTGCCGACGACGATCTCCACCGACGACTCGATCACCCTATTGGTGTCGAGCTTGCCCGCTCGGGCCGAGCGCAACATGTCGCGCAGCACGCGGAAGGACTCGTCGATCAACACGAGGCCGAGCGCCTCCATCGACTCGAAATGCCGGTAGAAGGCGGCCGGCACGATGCCGGCCTCCCGGGTGACTTCACGAAGGCTCAGCGCACTGAAGCTGCGGTCGTCGAGAAGTTTCAACGCGGCACCGACGATCGCGCGCCGAGTGGCCTCTTTACGCTCCTCGCGCGACACCTTCGTGCGTGAAACCGACGTGCTAGACCGGCGCGAGCGTGAGCTGGGCGCACGACTGTTCACTATTGTGAAGCGTACCACAACCGGGGCTTTATCCTTGACGCTCGGCTGATTCGGCAGTCATTGTGTACATATGTTCACTCAAACGCTCACCCGGCGGGTGCTGGGCTCCCGCCTGGTCGACCTGCTCACCGGACCCCACGGCGTGGACCGCTACACCGAGCTGGTGACGCCGACGTGGTCGCGGTCCGATGCCCGGGCCAAGGTCGTGTCCGTTGCGCGCCGTACGCCGCGCAGCGTGACGCTGACGCTGCTGCCCAACGCCGCGTTCGGCGGTTTCACCGCGGGCCAGCACGTCAACGTCACCGTCGAGATCGACGGCCGCCGCCACACCCGATGCTATTCGCCGGCCAGCGCCGAGGGCGCAAAGCTGATCGAGCTGACTGTCGGCCTGCACGATGGCGGCCTGGTGTCGACGTACCTGCACCGCAACGCAAGGCCCGGCATGGTGCTGGGTCTCGACGGTGTCGGCGGCGACTTCGTGCTGCCCGAGGTGCGACCGCGACGGATCCTGTTCGTGTCCGGCGGCAGCGGCATCACGCCGGTGATGTCCATGCTGCGGACGCTGACGGCCGGGCAGTTCGACGGCGAGATCGCCTTCGTCCATTACGCCCGTTCGCCCGAGGAGGCGGTCTACCGCGACGAGCTGGCCGCCACGCCCGGCGTGCGGGTGCTTCACGGCTTCACGCGATCCGGCGAAACCGGCGACCTGCGAGGGCATTTCGACACCGCGCATCTCGCCGCCGCGATGCCGTCGCCGGACGCGGTGTTCGTGTGCGGCCCGCCCGCGCTGGTCGACGCCGTACGCGCGGATTGCGACAACGTCCGCGCCGAGAGCTTCGTGCCTCCCGTGTTCGAGCCGCGCACCTCCGGTGGCCGAATCGCGTTCAGCGACAGCGGTATCGACCGCATCGATGACGGCCGGCCATTACTCGACCAAGCCGAGTCTGCGGGGCTCGCCCCCGCCAGCGGATGCCGAATGGGCATCTGCCACACCTGCACGCGCCGCAAGACCCGCGGCGCGGTGAAGAACATGGTCACCGGCGCCGTGTCGACGTTCGGCGACGAGGACGTGCAGATCTGCGTCTCCGTCCCGATCGGCGAGGTCGAATTGGCGCTCTGAGTCGAAAGGAACCAACCATGACCACACCCAGCACTCTCACCCCCGAGCAGGCCGAGGCCTTCGGCGCCGCACTCGATGCGCTGAAACAGCGCGTCGTCGCCGACCTCGGCGAGCGGGACGCCACCTACATCCGCCGCGTCATCAAAGCGCAGCGGGCTTTGGAGATCGGTGGGCGTTCGTTGCTGATGGGGGGGATCCTGCCGCCTGCGTGGCTGGCCGGAACGGCGATGCTCGCGTTGTCAAAGATCCTGGACAACATGGAAATCGGCCACAACGTGATGCACGGCCAGTACGACTGGATGGGCGATCCGGCGCTGTCGAGCCGCGGCTTCGAATGGGACACCGCATGCCCCGGCGAGCAGTGGCGCCATTCTCACAACTACATGCACCACACCTTCACCAACATCGTGGGAATGGACCGCGACATCGGCTACGGGATCCTGCGGATGAGCGAGAACCAGCGTTGGCAGCCCTACTTTCTCGGCAACCCGCTGTACGCCTTCCTGCTGATGGTGCTCTTCCAATACGGCGTCGCCGCCCACGAATTGGAGACCGAGCGCATCCGCGCCGGCGAACTCAGCTGGCGGGACAAGCGTGAGGTGCTGACGCAGATGTGGCGCAAGACCCGGCGCCAACTGCTCAAGGATTACGTGGCGTTCCCGTTGCTTGCGGGTCCGTTCGCGCCCGTCGTCGCCGCCGGCAACCTGTCGGCGAACCTGACCCGCAACATCTGGGCTTTCATGATCATCTTCTGCGGTCACTTCCCCGAGGACGTGGCCGAGTTCTCGATCGAGGAAAGCGAGGGCGAGTCCCGCGGCCAGTGGTACTTCCGCCAGATCCTCGGCTCGGCGAACCTGACCGGCGGCAAGCTCTTTCACGTCCTGACGGGAAACCTGTCGTTCCAGATCGAGCACCACCTGTTCCCCGACATCCCGGCGCACCGGCACGCGGAGATCTCCGTCGAGGTCCGAGAGATCTGCGAGCGGTACGGGATCGACTACCACAGCGGTCCGCTGCATCGGCAGTTCGGCACCGTCGTCCGCAAGATCGTCAAGCTGGCGGCGCCATCCAAGAACAAGCTCGCCGAACTGATACCGTTCACCACACGGCGCCAGCCCGCCGAGGCGGCGGCCTGACAGGGGCGTGAGGACCTGCGAGTGGCCGTAGACGCCCGTCGCGTGGCACGGCGTAGCATCGCGTGCCATGAGCAGGATCGGGAACTACGCCGACGACGACCTCGTCAGTTGGTTCGCCGCCTCGCCGGAGCTTGGCGGTGCGCTGGCGAACTTCAGCGACGCCGTCTACCACCGCAACCGGCTACCCCTGCGGGTTCGCGAGATCGCCCGCATGGCAATCGCATTGGACAACGAGTGTGCGGTGTGCGAGAACACCCGCTTCGGCGACGGCCCCGCCGCCGGTGTCGACGAGGAGTTCTACGGCCACGTGCCGCAGTGGCAGACGTGGCCGGGGTACAGCGACCAGGAGCGACTGGCCGCCGAATTCGCCCAGCGCTTCGCCATCGATCACACCGGTCTGCGTGAGGACGAGGACTTCTGGTCGCGCTGCCGCGCGGTGTTCTCCGAGGAGATCCTCGCCGACCTCGCGTTGTCTTGCGCGCTGTGGCTGGGCATGGGCCGCGTGCTGCGCACCCTGGACATCGGGCAGGCCTGCAAGCTCACAGTGTGAGCCGAACTCCGACCCGCACCGCGGGGAGCGTCGACTACCGGCGCGCTTGACCGGTGCTTCGGGTAGCACCATCACCACCCCGTCAGGAGCATCCCATGAGCTACCAGACCATCCTCTACGACACCGACGGGGCGGTCGCGCGGATCACGCTGAACCGCCCCGACGAACTCAACACGATCGTCGCGCCGATGCCCGACGAGGTCGAGGATGCGGTCAACACCGCGGTTCGCGACCAGTCCGTGAAGGTGATCATTCTGCGGGGGGCGGGCCGTGCGTTCTGCGCCGGATACAACTTCGGCGGCGGATTTCGTTACGGCACGGACTTTCTCAGCACGGACGGCCGGTGGGACCCGGGCAAGGACATGATGCACACCACCGCCGCGGCCACGTCGCCGCATCAGAAGTTCATGAGCATCTGGCGCTCACCGAAGCCCGTCGTCGCGCAGGTGCACGGGTGGTGCGTCGGCGGTGGCAGCGACTACGCGTTGTGCGCCGACCTGGTTATCGCCAGCGAGGACGCGCAGATCGGCACGCCGTACTCGCGGGTGTGGGGCGCCTATCTCTCCGGATTGTGGATCTACCGCCTCGGACTGACCCGCGCGAAGTACCACGCCCTGACCGGCAAGCCGCTGTCCGGCCGGCAGGCCGCCGACATCGGCCTGATCAACCAGGCGGTGCCGTTCGCCGAACTGGAGGCGGTGGTGCGCGCGCAGGCCGAAGAGCTGGCGTCCTTGCCGATGGGACAGTTGGCCGCCCAGAAGCTGATGGTCAACCAGGCCTACGACAACATGGGCCTGGCCTCCACGCAGACGCTGGGCGCGATCCTCGACGGCATCATGCGCAACATCCCTGATGCGCACGCGTTCATTGAACAAGCTGCGGCACAGGGGGTTTCGGCAGCGGTGTCCGAGCGCGACCGCCGCTTCGGCGACTACAGCCAGGCCCCCGAAGACCGCAAACCCAATCCGGACAACGTCATCAACCCCTAGCGACGAGGCGGTAGCCACGGCGCGCTCTTCTTTCGCGCCACTCCCTAGTGGTGCGAACGGGCATACCGCAACACGGCCGCGACC
>JBAPQQ010000565.1:0-8899 GCA_049280695.1 Mycobacterium sp. | reverse complement strand
GTCGAAGTCGGCCGTCCCGCGGTTCAGGCTGCGTTGTCGGGCGTCAGCTCGGCCTTCGACTCGCAGGGGCGCCGGCTCGCATGGGCGCAGTCGGCATATCGCGGCGCGACGGTGGTCGACGTTCCGCTCGCGTCGGGCACGACCGCGTATCAGCGGCTCGGCAATTGGGTTCTGGCGCTCGCGGTTTCGGTCGCCGCGGTATGGGCTATCCGACTTGTTCTGCAGTGCCGTAGTACCCGACCTTCAGGAGCTCGGTGATCTCGCTGACCAGCGGCATCCGCGGGTTGGTCCGGTTGCTCAGATCCTCGAAGGCGTTCATCGCAAGTTCCGGCAGCGCGGCGACGAAATCGTCCTCGTCGACGCCGTACTCCTTCAGCGACCGCGGCATGTCGAGGCGACGCAACAGCTTGTCCACTTCGGAGAACAGCCGCTCGCGGCTGTCGTCGGCATCGTGGCCGCCGAACAGCAGCTGCCCGAGTTGGGCGTACTTCTCGGGCACGACGTATGCCGAGTATCCCGGCGCCGGCATGAATTTGGTTGGCAGGCTTGTGTTGTAGCGCAACACGTGGGGCAGGAAAACCGCGTTCGCCCGGCCGTGGGCGATGTTGAACCTCGCGCCGACGGCGTGTGCCAGCGCGTGGTTGGTGCCGACGAACGCGTTCGAGAACGCCAACCCCGCCAGTGTGGCCGCGTTCGCCATGTCGGTGCGCGCGGACAGGTCGTCGGGCTCGGCATAAGCCCGTGGCAGCGCGTCGAAGATCAGATGCGCCGCCTGCGCGCACAGCGCATCGGTGTACGACGACGCGAAGATCGAGATCGCGGCTTCCAGCGCGTGGGTCAGCGCGTCGATGCCGGTGTCGGCGGTCAGCGTGGACGGCATCGACGACGTGAGGATCGGGTCGACGATCGCCAGGTCCGGCACCAGGCTGTAGTCGACGAGTGTCTCCTTGCGCCCGTTCACCGTCAGCACCGCGGCCGGCGACACTTCCGAGCCGGTACCGGAAGTCGTTGGGATAGCGACCAATTGGAGACGATGCCGGCCGGTCGGGTAGTCGGCCACCCGCTTGCGCGGATCGAGGAACGGCATCGTCAACTCGTCGAGCGTCTTCTCCGGATGCTCGTAGAACAACCGCATCGCCTTGGCTGCGTCGAGCACCGACCCGCCGCCGACCGCGATCAGCACCTCGGGTTCGGCGCGCTCGATCATTTCGACCCCACGGCGGATCGTGGCCTCGTCGGGCTCCGGTGTCACCTCGCTGAACACCTGCACGTGGCGCCCCGGCAGCTTGGTGCGCAGCTGGTCCACCACGCCGCGTTCGTCGGTGAGCGCGTCGGTGACGACGACGACCGTCTCGCATTCGAGGTCGCGCAGGTTGTCCAGCGCGCCCTCGTTGAAGTAGGTGTTCGACGGCACCCGGAACCACTGCGGCGGAGTACGCCGGTGGGCCACGGTCTTGATGTTGAGCAGCTGCCGGTAGTTGACGTTTTCGGTGGTGCTCGAGCCGCCCCACGTGCCGCAGCCCAGCGAGAACGTGGGTGTCAGGTTGTTGTAGATGCCGCCCAGCGCGCCGACGGCGGTGGGCGCGTTGACCAGGATGCGGCCGGTGCGCACCGCCAGAGCATAGGCACGGATCACGTCGTCGTCGTTGGCATAGATCGCCGACGTGTGGCCCAGTCCCCCGTGCTCGGTGACCAGCACGGCGGCGTCGATGCCGTGCTGCACGCTCTGTGCCCGGACCACCCCGAGGACGGGCATCAGCTTCTCTTCCACCAGCGGGTGGGCCGCCAGCTCGTCGAGGTCGGACGGCAGCGGCGCCAGCAGCACCTTCACCGTCGGCGGAACGGTGAAGCCGGCCCGGGCCGCCAGCTCCGAGGCGCGCTGGCCGACGGCCTCCATCGAGATCTTGTCGCCGCAGCCGAACGCGAACTCGGCGATCTTGGCGGCCTCGTCGTCGGTGAGCAACCGCGCGCCCATGCGCTCGAACTCGGCGATCACGTCGTCGTAGATCTCGTCGTCGATGATGGCTGTCTGCTCGGCGGGGCAGATCACCGACGAGTCAAAGGTTTTCGAGATCAGGATGTCGACCACGGCGCCCTTGATGTCCGCGGTCTTGTGGATGTAGATGGGGGCGTTGCCGGGGCCGACGCTCACGCCGGGTTTTCCGGATGCGTTGGCCAGCTTGACGATCTTCGGTCCGCCGGTGACCCAGATGAAGTCGACCTTCGGATGCTTGAACAAGTAGTGCGTCACCTCGTGGGCGGCGTCGGGGATGACCTGAAGCGCCCCCGGCGGCATCCCGGCCGCTTCGGCGGCCTCGCGCAGGATCTCGACGCTGCGTTCGCAACACCGCACCGCGTACGGCGACGGGCGGAACAGCACCGCGTTGCGGGTCTTGGCGGCCACGATTGCCTTGAACAGCACCGTCGACGTCGGGTTGGTCACCGGTGTGATGGCCAGCACCACCCCGATCGGCTCGGCGACGTAGACGATGTTGTTCTCCACGTCCTCGTCGATCACGCCGACCGACTTCTTGTCCCGCAGGTAGTCGTGCAGGAACTCGGTGGCGACATAGTCCTTGACGACCTTGTCCTCGAAGACGCCGAAGCCGGTTTCCTCGATCGCGACGGCTGCCAGCTCCGCGGCCGCGCGGATGCCGGCGCGCACCATCGCCTCGACGATCGCGTCGACCTGTTCCTGATCGAGCTTGCGGAATTCCCGGGCGGCGTCCGCGGCCCTGTCGACGTATGCGTCGATGTCGTCGCTGCGTTCGGCGACCTCGTTCGTCAGCGTGCTCGTCATGATCGGATCCTTTACTCGACCGCGACGATGCTACGCCGTTCACCCCGAGCCGACTGCAGACTTCGGGGCGCGGATCAGTTGGTGGTGTGGACGATCAGAACGTCGGTCTTGGCCTTCCGCGAGACGTTGGCCGGGACCGATCCGAGCAGTCGGCCGGTGATGGTGCTCAGCCCCACGTTGCCGACCACCAGTAGGTCGGCACCGACCTCTTCGGCCAGGTCCACCAACGCGTCGACCGGTGCGCCGACGATCGGGCGCTCCTCGACGTCCTTGGCACCCGCGGCGGACGCCCGCTCATGGGCTTCCTTCAAGATCGCGTAGATCGGCGCCGCGCCGGTGGTCTTGTATCCCTCGTCCTTGAGCACGTCGGCCGTCCGCGGGTCGTTCTCCTGGGGGAAGTACGCCGACGCGACATATACCTTGGCGTCCGATTGGGCGGCAATGGTCGCCGCCCGGTCAACGGCACGCAGCGATGAATCCGAGCCGTCGGTCCCGACCACCACGGTTCGATAGGCGCTCATTTACCCTCCCAGTCCTCGGTTGCAAGCCCAAACTCCAGACATTAGCCGCTTGGCCTGCACTAACGGGAGCGATTGACCACACAGTTGCACTTCGCGTGTGTCAATATCGAGCTTCTACCAGCCAGAATGGGGCTTCTACGTGGCGCTCGTGAACTTTCCGACACCGGGGTTGCGGCCTGCGGCGCCACTCACTGAACTGAGTTGCGCGTCACCGCGATTCGAATCGGGAGGCCCATTCGCTCACACCGGTGACGGTTTGGCCCGGCGCTGGTCACAGGAACAGGTGACTGCGTGAGCATTTCGCTGATCCCACAGCGAGCCCCCCATGCGCCGGAGGACGACGCCGGCCCGGTCCGGCCGAAGCGGTCGTTGGACGCGGTGTTCGTCGCGGTGCTCGCGGCGGGCGTTTCACTGGCGGGTGCGGCCAGGCCGTCGCTCTGGTTCGACGAGGCGGCCACCATTTCGGCGTCGACGCGACCACTGACCGAGTTGTGGCAGATGCTCGGCAGGGTCGACGCGGTGCACGGCTTCTACTACCTCCTGATGCACGGCTGGTTCGCGGTTGCTCCGGCCACCGAGTTCTGGTGCCGCGTCCCCAGCGCGCTGGCCGTCGGCGGGGCGGCCGCCGGCGTCGTGGTGCTGACGACGCGGTTCTCGTCGCGTCCGGTGGCCGTCTGCGCCGGCGTCGTGTTCGCCATCCTGCCTCGCACCACCTGGGCGGGCATCGAGGCGCGTTCCTATGCGTTCTCGGCGCTGGCCGCCGTGTGGCTGACGGTGCTGCTGGTCGCCGCTGTGCGACACCGAAGCGCGCGGCTGTGGCTGCTTTACGGAGTAGGCCTGCTGCTGGCGGTGCTGCTCAACCTGAACCTGGCGTTGCTCATTGCGGTCTACGCAGCCGTGGTAGCGGTGCTGAAACCCGCGAAGTCGCAGTTCATCTGGTGGTTGGCCACCACGGCCGCCGTCGCCGCGGCCGTCATCCCGTTCGCTGCATTCGCGCACGGTCAAGTTCGTCAGGTGGGGTGGATATTCCGGCTCGGGTCAAGGACTTTCGGTGACGTACTGGTCCAGCAGTACTTCGACGACAGCATGTGGTTCGCACTCGCTGCGGGCTCGGCGATCGTTCTGGCGGTTGCGTTCTGGTGCCGCGGTATCCGCCGCCCGGACCGTAATGCGTTGCAGCTGTTGCTGATCGCGTTGTCGTGGATCGCCATTCCCACCGCGACCCTCCTGATCTACTCGGCGCTCCTGGAGCCGATCTACTATCCGCGCTACTTGTACTTCACCGCGCCGGCAGCAGCGATAGTGCTGGCGGCATGCATCACCACGATCGCAGCGAAGCCGGTGGCGATCGCCGGCCTGGTGATCGCACTGGCCGCCACCGGTGTGCCGAATTACCTGTTCGTGCAACGCGGCCCCTACGCCAAGGAGGGAATGGACTACAGCCAGATCGCGGACCTGATCGGCAGCCATGCCGCCGACGGCGACTGCCTGGTGCTGGACCACACGACGGCGTGGGCGCCCGGGCCGATCCGGCCGCTCACCGCGGCGCGACCGGCCGTGTACCGGCGGCTGAACGATCCCGGCCGCGGAGCATCCGCCGGTCAGCGGCACTTATTGTGGGACTACAACCTTCACATCGAGGCCTTCGCGAAGCGGCTCACCGCGTGCCGAGTCATCTGGACCGTCACCGACCGCGACAAGACCCGGCCGGAGCACGAACGCGGCCACTCGGTGCCGCCCGGCCAGCGCCTCGGCCGGGCGCCCGCCTACCAGATCCCGGGCCGGATGGGCTTCCGCATCGTCGAACGGTGGCAGTTCAACTTCGCTCAAGTGACCGAGTCGACCCGATAGCCTTGCCCCCGGGGTGATGCTGATGGCCGTGGCAGGTGCACAGGACTTCGTGCCGGCATCCGGCGACCTGGAGGACCTGGCCGCCGCCGTGCAGGGGTGCCGCGGCTGCGACCTGTACCGGGAAGCCGACCAGGCGGTGTTCGGTGCGGGTTCGCCATCTGCCCGGGTCATGCTCGTCGGCGAAGTGCCCGGCGACCAAGAGGACCGAGTTGGATCACCGTTTGTCGGGCCTGCGGGCAAACTGCTCGACAAGGCGCTTGTGTCCGCGGGAATCGACCGGGAGGGCGTCTACGTCACCAACGCGGTCAAGCACTTCAAGTTCACTCGTGCGGGAAAGCGCCGCATCCACAAGACCCCGAGTCGCACCGAAGTGGTGGCGTGCCGCCCATGGCTGATCGCCGAGTTGACCGCGGTTCAGCCCGACCTCCTGGTCCTTCTCGGGGCTACCGCGGCAAAGTCGCTGCTGGGCAGCGAGTTTCGAATCACCGCTCATCGCGGGCAGGCGCTGCGCATGCCGGCCGACGGCGACGCGGTCGGTTCGGACATCGACCCGCATGTGGTCGCGACGGTGCACCCGTCGTCGGTGCTGCGCGGACCCCCGGAGGATCGCGAGAGGGCCTTCGCCGCGCTGGTGGCTGACCTCCGGTTCGCCGCCGGGCTGGTGAGTTGAGCGTGGGTTAGGCGCGCCTGCGAAACAGCGGGTATGCCTGCGGGTTTCCGTGGATGTCCAGCGACGCCGACCAGTGGTACAGCGTCCACCCGACTCCTTCGACGGCTTCGATCATCTCCGCCCAGCCGCTGATGGATCCAGACTTCTCGTAGCCGGTGGTGGTGGTGAGCGTCGGGGTGAATACCCACCGCCCTTGCTGCAGCGCGCGCTCGGCTTCGATGCGAAGCACCGCCGCTCGGGTGTCTTTCACGAGCCCCATGGCGGGATGGTAGCGGCGGCAAGTCCGCCGGAGGCGCTTCGAAACGGCCGTTTACCGTATCGAGTCATTTGCTGCGACACGATTTCACGTTTGGTTGCGGCGGGTCTGGCGTTCCTGCTTTCATGGTGAGCTGTGTCTGAAATGGATCGTCGCAGCATGATGTTGATGACGGGGATGGGCGTGCTTGCGGCCGCGATCTCCGTCCCCGAGGCCCGGGCTGTCCCGTCACGGCCGGACTCACCGGTGGTGCCGCCCGCCGCGCCGCCCGATGCCGCGACGCCCAACTACATTTTCCAGGACGAGTTCGACGGCCCTGCCGGCTCCGGCCCCGATCTGTCGAAGTGGCTGGTGGTGAACTGGGATACGCCGGTCACACCGCCGATCGAGGGGCATTACACGAACCGGAACGTGTTCCTGGACGGCAACTCCAACCTGGTCATCCGCGCCTCCCACGAAGGCACCGACTTCTTCAGCGGCAAGATCCAGAGCCTGGCCAGGATAGGCATCGGCCACACCTTCGAAGCGCGAATCCAATTCAACTGCCTGACCCCGGGTTGCTGGCCCGCGTTCTGGTTGCTGAACGAGGATCCTCTTCCCGACGGCGAGGTCGACGTGGTCGAGTGGTACGGGAACGGCAGATGGGCGCCGGGTTCCACCGTTCATGCCGCGTCGAACGGAAAGACATGGGCGGGCCGGGACATTCCCGAACTGGTCGACGGCGCATGGCACACGTGGCGCTGCGAATGGAGCGACGACGGCTTCCGCTTCTGGCGGGACCCCGTGGAAGGCTCGCGGCCGTATCTTCATGTGCCTAACGTCCCGATCAAGGGACGGTGGCCGTTCAACAACCCCGGCTACACGCTGTTCCCGATCTTCAACATCGCGGTCGGGGGCCCGGGCGGCGGCGATCCCAACATGGGCCAGTACCCCGCCGACATGCTCGTCGACTACATCCGCGTCTGGTAGGGAGCGGGTGACGGGATTCGAACAGCGTTTCCCTCGCGCTGATTGCGGCTCTGACCTGGCACGGTGAGCCTCATGCAGACGTGGCTCGCGGCCGACCCTGCGTTTTTTCACGGCTACGGGCGAGGCGCGCGCCAGCTCGTCGAACTTGTGGTGGCGTTCGGCCTCACCGCGTTGATCGGCATTGAACGCGAAATTCAGGGCAATAGCGCCGGCCTTCGCACACACGATCGTCGGCACGTCAGCTGCGTTGCTTTCGGGCACCGGAGTCCTTCGTGCGACGCGCGTGCTGGCGACGGTCGACGGCGTGAGCTCGGTCAGGCAGCTCGAGGACGAGGCCGAGTAATCAGCGGTGCTCGCCGTGCCGCGGGGCGAACGCCCCCGCCGGGAAAATGCCGGCGCCGAGCACCACCTGGCGCGTCGACGTAGCGAACTCCTCGAGCTGGGTCGCATCGCCGCCGGCAAGCGTCCGCCACGGCTCGAAGGCGAGCGTGTCCGTGAGATCCTCGATCTCCGTTCGTATTTGAAGGCCGGTGGTGGTGAGCGCGCCGGACTCGTCGAGCAACTCCCGCTGTCGCAGCCGATCGGTCGCAGCCGCCCATTGCGCCTCCGTCCAGCCGCGCAACCGTCGCGCGAACTGCGCGGTGAAGCCGAGCTCGCTTGCGGTGTGGGTGATCAGCGCCTCGAGGCCGCTGAGCCGGTAGGTGATCAGCGCAGCGATGTGACCGTCGCCCCGGTACTCGCGCAGCAGCGTGATCGCATGCCAGAGCCGCGAATGCGGCGACTGCGGCCACGGTAATTCGGCGTGGCCCGCAAAGAGCGGCCGGCCGTCCGCGTTCGGAATAGCCTCTGCCACATCGTGAAGGATGTCGGCCGCCCGCGCCAATTCCGGCGAACCGGTGATCTCCCCCAGCACGCGGGGCAACGCCTCGTCGACGATTGCATAGCGCATCTCCGTCACCGTCTGCGGCGACGCTGCCGCCCACGCTCCTGGAATCGATGCAGCGACCAGGTCGGGGCTGAAGTTGTAGAACGTTGCAGCGACCACGCCGGCGCCGACCGCACCCATCGGCGCCGACCGCGTCGCGAAATACGGTGTCCTGCCCTGCATTCCGAGTACGCCGAACCGCTCGCTCACTTCAGGCAGGAAGTAGCCGACCGAATGCAGAGGATCCAGGGTGCGGGTTAGCCGGCCCGCCCGGAATGCGTCCACGGCCGCGACTCTACTGTCAGGCTGGTCTGGACCGGCACGTGGCAACGACGCCGGCCGCCGCGAGTACCGCGAAGAATGCGAAAAGCCAGCGGGCGGTGGTTGGTTCGTTACCTGGCACGGTATTGACCACCACTCCGGCCAGCCCCGCACCGAATGCACCGGAGATCAGCTGGACCGTGTTGATCGCCGCCGCGGCGGCGCCACCTTCGACCGGGTCGTCGACCGCACCCATGATCCAGGCTGACAGGTGCGGCCACGCGGTTCCGACGCCCGTACCGGCGACGAACAGCGCGACCACCCAGAGAACGATCGCCGGCCCCCCCGGCCGGTCGTCGACCGCGAGGGCGGCCAACCCGAGGCCGATCGCCATGACCACCGGTGACACGGCCACCATGCGGACGACCAGACGGGCGCGGTTCATCGATGCGCTGACGATCTCGGACGCCGTCCAGCCGACGGCGAGCACGGCGCCGAGGAAGCCCGCCACCAGTGGGCTCATCCGCGCGAGGTGCTGGCCGAACAGCGGCACGTACATGTCGACCATCGTCGCCGCCATCAGCACACCGACGCTCACGTACATCCACTTCAGCGGGCCGGGACAGAACGCCGACCTCGGCAACAC
>JBAPQQ010000564.1:0-8210 GCA_049280695.1 Mycobacterium sp. | reverse complement strand
TCGGACCTCGGTAATGCGATTCCGCGTCTGTTCGCGTGGATTGACGACGGAATCCGTGCAGAATCGTGTCTATGCCTAATTCCGGGCCTCATTCCGGGCCTCATTCCGGCGGACGGATCGGCGTGTCGCCGGTTCAGTTGCGGGCCGCCAGCGCACCGACTTCCGGCCAATCCGGCGTGCCGCTCGACGAGTTGTCGAAGGCGATCATCGAGAACCTGCAGGAAGACGGCCGGCGGTCGTATGCCGGAATCGGAAAGGCGATCGGGTTGTCGGAGGCGGCGGTGCGCCAGCGCGTGCAGCGGTTGATCGACGCCGGCGTGATGCAGATCGTCGCGGTCACCGACCCGATGCAGCTGGGGTTCACCCGCCAGGCCATGATCGCGATCCGCTGCACCGGCGACGCCATCAAGCTCGCGGAGAGGCTGGCGGAGCTGCCGTCGATCGACTACGTGGTGCTCACCGCCGGCTCGTTCGACGTGATCGCCGAGGTTGTCTGCGAGGACGACGACGATCTCCTGGAACTTCTCAACTCTCAGATCCGCGCGCTGCCCGGTGTGCTGTCCACCGACACCCTCGTCTACCTCAAACTTGTGAAGCAGCAATACAACTGGGGAACGCGATGACGATTACCAATATTTCCCAAGATATTTCAGCCGAACTGTCGGCCAAGGCCGACCGCCACCTGTGGGGCCACTTCGCGCGTCACGGTGCGGGCATCACCCCGCCGATCATCACTCGCGGTGAGGGCGTGCGAATTTGGGACAGCCGCGGCAAGGGCTACCTCGACGGATTGTCCGGCCTGTTCGTCGTCCAGGTCGGGCACGGGCGTGCGGAACTGGCCGAGGCCGCCGCCAGCCAGGCCAAGCAGCTCGAGTTCTTCCCGCTGTGGTCGTATGCCACGCCGCCGGCGATCGAGCTGGCCGAGCGGCTGGCTCGTTACGCTCCGGGCGATCTGAACCGGGTGTTCTTCACCACCGGCGGCGGCGAGGCGGTGGAAACGGCGTGGAAGCTGGCCAAGCAGTATTTCAAGCTGACCGGCAAACCGCATAAGTACAAGGTGATTTCGCGGTCCATCGCTTATCACGGCACCCCGCATGGCGCCCTGGCGATCACCGGCCTTCCGATGTTCAAGATGCCGTATGAACCGCTTCCGCCCGGCGGCTTTCGCGTGCCCAACACGAACTTCTACCGCGCCCCGGTGCCGCACAACACCGACGTCAAGGAGTTCGGCCGGTGGGCGGCCGACCGGATCGCCGAGGCTATCGAACACGAGGGGCCGGACACGGTCGCAGCCGTGTTCCTCGAACCCGTGCAGAACGCGGGCGGCTGCTTCCCGCCTCCCCCAGGCTATTTCGAGCGGGTACGTGAGATCTGCGACGAGTACGACGTGTTGCTGGTCTCCGACGAGGTGATCTGCGCGTTCGGCCGGATCGGTTCGATGTTCGCGTGTGACGACTTCGGCTACGTCCCGGACATGATCACCTGCGCGAAGGGCATGAGTTCGGGCTACTCGCCGATCGGCGCGATGATCGCCTCGGACCGGCTGTTCGAGCCGTTCAACGACGGCAAGACCACGTTCACGCACGGTTACACGTTCGGCGGCCACCCGGTGTCGGCGGCAGTCTCGCTGGCCAACCTCGACATCTTCGAGCGCGAAGGCCTCAACGACCACGTGATCCAGAACGCCCCGGCCTTCCGCTCCACACTGGAGAAGCTCTACGACCTGCCGATCGTCGGCGACGTGCGCGGAGAAGGCTTCTTCTACGGCATCGAACTGGTGAAGGACAAGGCCACCAAGGAGACCTTCGACGACGACGAATCCGAGCGCCTGCTGCGGGGCTTCCTGTCGTCGGCGCTGATGGACGTCGGCCTGTACTGCCGCGCCGACGACCGCGGCGACCCGGTGGTGCAACTGGCGCCACCGCTGATCAGCGGGCAGGACGTGTTCGACGAGATCGAACAGAAGTTGCGCCACGTGCTCTCGGAGGCGTGGCGACTGCTGTAGCTGTAGTCGACCTGTAACCGCGCCGCGGCGGGTCGTGACCGCCGCTGTGGTCACCGTCGGAGTAACCTGCACCTTCGATGGGCGGGATCAAATGTGCGTTGCGGGGCGTGTTGTGCGCGGCTTCTGCCGGTGTGTTGATGGGGTTTCCGACACTGGTCGGCCTGCCCGTCGCGGCCGCTGAGCCCGTCGCCTCCCCGGACACCACGTCGTGCCCGTACCGGGTGACCACCCCGCCTGCGGTCGACGAATCCGAGGTCCCGGTCGCCGGGGATCCGCCCCAGCCGCTGCCGGTGTCGGCCAAGCCGGTCGGCGGCGACGCGCTGAGCGGTTGCGGGGTGATCGTCGCACCGAACACGCCGCCGCTGCCCGACGACATCTCCGCCGAGGCCTGGCTGGTCGCCGACCTCGACACCGGCGACGTGATCGCCGCGAAGGACCCGCACGGCCGGCACCGGCCCGCGAGCATCATCAAGGTGCTCGTGGCGATGCAGGCGATCAACGAACTCGGCGTCGGCAAGATGGTCACCGGCACCGCCGAGGACGCCAACGCCGAAGGCACCCGGGTCGGCGTCGACCAGGGCGGCAGCTACACCGTGTACCAGCTGCTGCACGGCCTGCTGATGCACTCCGGCAACGACGCGGCGCATGCGCTGGCGGTCCAGCTTGGCGGCATGGACGTGGCGCTCGACAAGATCAACTCGCTGGCCCGCAAGCTGGGCGCCACCGACACCCGCGCCGCGACGCCGTCCGGCCTGGACGGCCCGGGCATGAGCACCTCGGCCTACGACATGGGGCTGTTCTACCGGTACGCCTGGCAGAACCCGATTTTCGCGCAGATCGTCGCGACGCAGACGTTCGAATTCCCCGGCCACCCGGCCCGCGGCGACATCCCCGACGACACCCCGCATCCGCCGTACACGCTCGAGAACGACGACCAGCTGCTGTACAACTTTCCCGGCGCGCTCGGCGGCAAGACCGGCTACACCGACGATGCCGGGCAGACGTTCGTCGGCGCTGCCGAGCGCGACGGCAGGCGGCTGGTCGCGGTGCTGTTGCGCGGCACCCGGCAGCCAATCCCGCCGTGGCAGCAGGCCGCGCATCTGCTGGACTACGGGTTCGCCACCCCGCCGGGCACCAAGGTGGGCACGCTGGTCGAACCGGATCCGTCACTGGTGCCGAAACCGTCGCGCGACAGCCAGCCCTCCGCGGCCGGTCCGGGCCTGCCCGCCACTATGAACGAGCTGCCGGTGCGGGTGGGAGTCGCGATCGTCGGCACGATGATCGTGTTCGGCTTGATCTTCGCGGCGCGCTCGGTCAACCGTCGCACGCAGAACTAGTCCGTCGCGAGAGCCAGCAGGTTGCGACGGTCACCGTCGTCGTCGCAGCAATCGTGAAAGCCCTAGTCCCCCAAGGGCTCCCAGCGCGCCCGCGACGAACGCCGCACGCAAGCCGATGCCCTCTGCGGACTCGCGAGGCGCCATGAAGACCGGCTCCGGCGCCACCGGTTCGGAAGCAGGCCTCTCCGTCGCCGTGGCCGCCCATGCGGTTGCGAACAGCAGCAGTCGCGCGGTGACATAGGCGAACACCAGCAGACCGAACACCGGACCGAACGTCGCGCCGGCCGGCCCCTGCATGACGCGGCCGAGGTATATCGATCCCAGTTGTTTGAACACCTCGAAGCCGACTGCCGCCAACAGGCCCGCGCGCGCCGAGCTCGCCAGCGTCAGCGACTCTCGCGGCAGGCGCGCGATCACCCAGGTGAAGAACAACCACGAAATGCCCACAGACACGGCCACCGACGCGACCTGCAACAGCACGCCGATGCCGGGCATGTCCCCCATTCCCAACCAGCCGAGCACTCCTCGCATCACCCGGCGACTTCCCAGCGCGGTCAGTGCGACAGTGACGGCGATCGCCAAGAACACCGACAGCAGCCGGACCAGGTCGGACAACTTGGTGCGCAGGAAATTCTGGTCTTCGCCGGTCTGCTCCCACATCTCGCTCAGTGCCTCACGGAGGTTGGACATCCAGCCGAGACCGACCCACAGTGCGGTGGCCAGGCCGACGACTCCTACCGAGGCCCGAGATTCGATCGCCTGGTTCATCAGTTGGACGAGCTGCTGGCCCATGTCGCCCGACACCGAACGCCGGATGCGGTCCTGCAGTGAACTGAGCAGGTCGGGCCGGCTCGCCAGCAAGAACCCGGCGGCCGAGAAGCCGAGCATCAGCAACGGAAACAGCGCGAAGATCGTGAAGTAGGTGACGCCGGCCGCGAAGTGGTTGCCCTTGCTGTCGCGGTAGCGCTCCTGCGCCCGCCACGCGTGATCCAACCAGGGGAAGCGCGCCCGCATTCGGTCGAGGAATCCCGGCTTGTCCGTTTCGGACGTGTCGTTCTGGGCCACTGCCCGCCCCTCCCCGAGCACTATGGATTCTTCAGAAACCCCAGTCGCTCATAGACGTTCGCGATCGTCTTCGACGACACCTCACGGGCGCGCTCGGCACCGTTCGAAAGGATGGCCGTCAATTCCGGTGGGTCTTCCATCAACTCGTCGACCCGCGCTTTGATCGGCGTGAGGAACTCGACGACCGCGTCAGCGGTGTCCGCTTTGAGATCCCCGTAGCCGCGGCCCTCGTACGCCTGCACCAGCTTGTCGATCTCGGTGCCCGTCACCGCCGACTGGATGGTCAGCAGGTTCGACACCCCCGGCTGCCCCTCGGGGTCATAGCGGACCTCCCGGCCACTGTCGGTGACGGCCGAGCGGATCTTCTTCGCGGTGACCTTCGGGTCGTCGAGCAGGCTGATCAGCCCGGCCTCGGTGGCCGCGGACTTGCTCATCTTCGACGTCGGGTCGGCGAGGTCATAGATCTTGGCCGTCGCCTTGGGGATCAGCACGTCCGGGACGACGAACGTGCCCGGGAAGCGGCCGTTGAACCGCTGTGCGATGTCGCGGGCGAGTTCCAGGTGCTGACGCTGGTCCTCCCCGACCGGCACCAGGTCGCTGTCGTAGAGCAGCACATCGGCGGCCATCAGCACCGGGTAGGTGAAAAGGCCAACCGTGGCGGAGTCGGCGCCCTGCCGCTGCGCCTTGTCCTTGAACTGGGTCATCCGCGACGCCTGGCCGAATCCGGTGAAACAGCCCAGCACCCAGGTCAATTCGGCGTGCGCCGGCACATGGCTCTGCACGAACACCGTGCTACGGGCGGGGTCGATTCCCAACGCCAGATACTGCGCGGCCGTCACGAGCGTGCGCCGGTGCAGCACCCCAGGGTTTTGCGGAACGGTGATCGCGTGCAAGTCGACCACGCAGAAGAACGCGTCGAACTCGTCCTGCAGCCCCACCCAATGCGTGATTGCGCCGAGCGCATTGCCCAGGTGCAGAGAGTCGGAGGTCGGCTGGACGCCGGAGAAGACGCGTTTCTTGCTGCCCATGGTGGGGTCAATCTTTTCATGCCGGTCCTGACGCCCCGCCGCTCGCCGAGTTCTGCGAGAGCATGGCGTATCTCCGCCGATCACGGCCACGGCGCAGTGATCGGGGTGCAACCCGCCGTCCGCGCTTACTTGCGGTACCGCCGGTACCGCACATAGTGTCCCCACATGCCCTTGCGCGCACCGATCCATCTCGGTTCCGGCGAGCCGATGCTGCTATTGCACCCGTTCATGATGTCGCAGAACGTCTGGAAGAAGGTCGCGCCGCAGATCGCCGGCACCGGCCGCTACGAGGTGTTCGCGCCGACCATGGCCGGCCACAACGGCGGCCCGAAGGGCAGCTGGAAACTCGACAGCGCGACACTGGCCGACGGCGTCGAACGCCAGCTGGACCAACTCGGCTGGACAACCGCTCACATCGTCGGCAATTCACTCGGCGGCTGGGTGGCGTTCGAGCTCGAACGGCGCGGGCGGGCGCGGACCGTCACCGCGATCGCGCCCGCCGGGGGGTGGCATCAGTGGTCGCCGGTGAAGTTCGAGATCGTCGCGAAGTTCCTGGCCGGCGCGCCGCTGTACGTGCTGGTCAAGCTGCTCGGCCCGAAAGTCCTGAGTCTGCCGTTCAGCCGCTACCTGGCCCACTTCCCCATCAGCGCCTCACCGCAGACCCTGCCCGAAAAAGACTTGCTCGACATCATCGACGACGTCCGGCACTGCCCCGCCTACTACCAGCTGCTGATGAAGTCGCTGATGACGCCTGGTTTGATGGAACTGGCCGACACCACCATCCACACCCACCTGGTCATCTGCGACAAGGACCGCGTCCTGCCCCATCCGCGCTACACCCGGCACTTCCATACCCACATCCCCGACATCACCCAGATCACCGAGCTCGACGGCGTCGGCCACATCCCGATGTTCGAGGCGCCCGAGCGGATCGCCGACGTGATCGTGAAGTGGGTCGACGAGCACATTCCCCCGGTGCAGGCGTCGTCGACCGGTTAGCCGCGCCGACGGCGCTCGACCCGGCCGGCTAGCCCTCGACCAGCGCCTTCTTCAGGTTGTCTTCCAGCGCGGCCATGAATTCCTCTGTGGTGAGCCACTCTTGGTTGGGTCCGATGAGCAGTGCGAGGTCCTTGGTCATCTGCCCGCTCTCGACGGTTTCGATGACCGCGTGCTCCAGCTTCTGCGCGAACTCCACGACCTCGGGAGTGTCGTCCAGCTTGCCCCGGTGGTCGAGAGCGCGGGTCCACGCGAAGATCGACGCGATCGGGTTCGTCGACGTGGGCTTGCCCGCCTGGTGCTGACGGAAGTGTCGCGTCACCGTGCCGTGCGCAGCCTCGGCTTCGACGATCTTGCCGTCCGGCGTCATCAGCACCGACGTCATCAGGCCCAGCGATCCATAACCCTGCGCGACGCTGTCGGACTGCACGTCGCCGTCGTAGTTCTTGCACGCCCAGATGTAGCCGCCCTCCCACTTCAGCGCTGAAGCGACCATGTCGTCGATCAACCGGTGCTCGTAGGTCAGTCCGTTCTTCTCGAAGTCCTCTTTGAATTCCTCGTCGTAGATGCGCGCGAACTCATCTTTGAACATGCCGTCGTAGGCCTTGAGGATCGTGTTCTTGGTCGACAGATAGACCGGGTACCGCTCCTTGAGCCCGTACTTGAAGGATGCGCGGGCGAAGTCCTGGATCGACTTCTTGAAGTTGTACATGCCCATGATCACGCCACCGTCTTCGGGAATGTCGACGACCTCCTGCTGGATGGGCTCGCTGCCGTCGTCGGGGGTGAACGTGATCGTGAACGTGCCTGCGCGGTCGACCGAGAAGTTCTCGGCACGGTACTGGTCGCCGAACGCGTGGCGGCCGATGATGATCGGCTTGGTCCAGCCCGGCACCAGCCGGGGGATGTTGTTGATGACGATCGGCGCGCGGAAGATGGTGCCGCCCAGGATGTTTCGGATGGTGCCGTTGGGCGACAGCCACATCTTCTTGAGGTTGAACTCCTCGACGCGCGCTTCGTCGGGGGTGATGGTGGCGCACTTGACGCCGACGCCGTGGTTCTGGATCGCATGTGCGGCATCGACGGTCACCTGGTCGTCGGTCTCGTCGCGGTGCTCGATGCCCAGGTCGTAGTACTCCAGGTCGATGTCGAGGTAGGGCAGGATCAGCGTGTCTTTGATGAGCTTCCAGATGATCCGCGTCATCTCGTCGCCGTCGAGTTCTACGACCGTGCCCTCGACCTTGATCTTGCTGGACATGTCAGTCCGATCCTCCTACGCGTGCCGACGACGTTGTGGGCGGCTCGCGTGCCACATTACAAGGGCCGGATCGCGCTCAGAGGTCCAGCATTTCGTTACCGGCCAGTAGCGTCTTGCCCGCGTTCGGTGTCAGCAGCGCGCCGCCTCCAGCGCGGCATTCAACGTCTCACTCGGCCGCATCACCGCGGTGGTCTTCTCGCGGTCGGGGTAGTAATAGCCGCCGATGTCCACCGAATCGCCTTGCGCTTCGGCGAATTCGGCCATGATGGCGTCTTCCTTCTCGGACAGCGACTTGGCCAGTTCGGCGAAGTGGTTGGCCAGCTCCTGATCCTCGGCCTGCTCGGCGAGTTCCTGCGCCCAGTACAGCGCCAGGTAGAACTGGCTGCCACGGTTGTCCAGTTCGCCGGTCTTGCGCGAGGGCCCCTTGTCGTTCTCCAGCAGCGCGGCGATCGCGCCGTCCAGCGTCTTGCCCAGAAGTTCGGCCCGCTTGTTGCCGGTCTTGTTTCCGATGTCCTCCAGGC
>JBAPQQ010000563.1:0-10084 GCA_049280695.1 Mycobacterium sp. | reverse complement strand
AGAGTAGGACGGCCGCTTGTCGGGGGGGAACCCGGGCGGCCAGTCGCCGCGCTCCGGGTCGCTCCAGGCGTGCCACGCCAGAAACGCGATCTTGCTCGGCCGGAACCCGTAGCGCAGCACAGAGAACAGCGAGAAGTCCTGCAGCGAGTACGGCCCCACCTTCGCCTCGGTGCTCTGCAGTTCCTCCTCCTCGCCCGAGGGCACCAACTCGGGGGTGATCTCGGTGTCGAGCACCGACTGCAGGACCTCGCACACCTCGGACTCGAACTGACCCGACGAGATGACCCAGCGAATCAGGTGTTGTATCAACGTCTTCGGAACCCCGCCGTTGACGTTGTAGTGCGACATCTGGTCGCCGACACCGTAGGTCGACCACCCCAGCGCCAGCTCGGACAGGTCGCCGGTGCCCAGCACGAACCCGCCGCGCTGGTTGGCGATGCGGAACAGGTAGTCGGTGCGCAGGCCGGCCTGGACGTTCTCGAACGTGACGTCGTAGATCTCTTCTCTTCGCGCAAGCGGCTCATCGCCGACTTTCTCGCCGCGGCCGAAAGGGTGCCCCATCTCCTTGAGCATCAACTCGGCGGTGGGCCGGATGTCGATCTCCTCGAACGTCACGCCGAGCGCACGGGACAGCCGGATGGCATTGTCCTTGGTGCGATCACCCGTGGCGAAGCCCGGCAGCGTGAACGCCAGAATGTCACTGCGCGGGCGGTTTTCGCGGTCCATCGCCCGCGCGGCGACGATCAGCGCGTGCGTTGAGTCCAGCCCGCCGGACACCCCGATGACGATCTTCGGGTAGTTCAGCACGCGCAGCCGCTGCTCCAGTCCGGCCACCTGGATGCTGTAGCCCTCGTAGCAATCCTGTTCCAGCCGTTCGGCATTCGACGGCACGAACGGGAACCGCTCGACCGCCCGGCGCAATCCCACGTCGCCGGTGGGCGGGTCGAGCCGGAAGTCCACGAGGCGGAACGACTCCGCGGCAGCGGCGTGGTGCTCGCGGTTGTCGTCGAACGTGCCCATCCGCAGCCGCTCGTTGCGCAGCAGCTCCAGGTCCACGTCGGCCACCGAATGCATAGGGCCTTTCGGAAAACGCGGAGTGTCCGCGAGCAGCCGGCCGTTCTCCCAGATCATCGTCTGCCCGTCCCAGGCCAGGTCGGTGGTCGACTCGCCCTCGCCGGCGGCGGCGTAGACGTACGCGGCCAGGCACCGGGACGACGCCGAGCGCGCCAGCAGGCAGCGGTCTTCCGCGCGGGCGATCGTGATCGGGCTGCCGGAGAGGTTCGTCAGGACGGTGGCGCCGGCCAGTGAAGCCTCGGCGCTGGGCGGCACCGGCACGAACATGTCCTCGCACACCTCGACGTGCATGACGAACCCGGGCACGTCGGTCGCTGCGAACAACAGGTCCGGGCCGAACGGCACCTGCGCCCCGTGCACCCGGATCACCCCGCGGACGTCGTCCCCGGGGGCCATCTGCCGACGCTCGTAGAACTCCCGGTACGTCGGCAGGTACGACTTGGGCACGACGCCGAGCACCTTGCCGCGGTGCATCACGACCGCGGTGTTGTAGACCCGGTGCCGGTACCGCAGCGGCGCGCCGACCACCAGAATCGGGAAAAGCTCGGTGGACGCGGTGATCACGTCGAGCAGCGCGTCTTCGACCGCCTCGAGCAGAGCGTCCTGCAGCAGGATGTCCTCGATCGAATACCCCGACAGCGTCAGCTCGGGGAACACCGCCAGCGCTACGTCGTCGTCATGGCATTCCTGAGCCGTGTGCAGCACCGACTCCGCGTTCGCAGCCGGGTCCGCGATCGCGGTGTGAATCGTGCAGGCGGCGACGCGGACGAAACCGTGCCGGTAGGCCGAGTAGAAGTCCCTGACGTCTCCCATACCGACATTGTCGCCCCCAACTGCGCACGAATAACCCGGGACCGGGGTATGCAGATCCCATGGACGATACCGCGCTGCTTGTCATCGACATGATGAACACTTACCGGCACCCCGACGCCGAGAAGCTCACACCCAACGTCGGCAAGATCGTCGACCCACTTGCGGGGCTGATCTCACGGGCGCGGCGCCGCGACGACGTCGATTTGATCTACGTCAACGACAACTACGGCGACTTCACCGCCGACCACTGGAACATCGTCCGCTCGGCGCTGGACGGCGAGCGACCCGACCTGGTGACGCCGATCGCACCCGAGAAGGACTGCCGGTTCTTGACGAAGGTGCGCCACAGCGCGTTCTACGCCACCGCCCTTGCGTATCTGCTCAACCAGCTCGGTACAGAGCGGGTGATCCTCACCGGCCAGGTGACCGAGCAGTGCATCCTCTACAGCGCGCTGGACGCGTATGTACGGCACTTCTCGATCGTGGTCCCGCGAGATGCCGTCGCGCACATTGACGCGGAACTGGGCGACGCCGCGCTGAAGATGATGGCGCACAACATGAAGGCAGAGATCCTCACCGCGGCCGGTTCCCTGGACTAGTTCCGGCGGTTTCGCAATAGTCGTGTGTAGAACCTGCTGCTCGCAGTCGATACCCCCGGCCGTCACCGAGACGGTGCGGTCCCGGCCCGAGGCCGAGGCCGGCCTGCTGCCGGGTGCGACGCTGCTGCTCTACACCGACGGGCTGATCGGACGCCGGCACGAGTCCCTCGGTGTGGGAATTGACCGCACAGCGATCGCGCTGAACCGCTACCGTCACTGCCATCCGGACTATGGCCGAACATCTGATGACTGACCTGGTGCCTCCTGCAGGCTTCGACGACGACGTGGCGGTGCTGCCGTATCGGCACCCGCCGGCGTCGCTGATGCGCTCACCCGCGCGGCCCGCGGTCCATCCCGACACCGTCGAGATCACCTCCACCGCGCACGGCACCACCGTGGACATGCTCGAGGGGCTGCGGCCATGACCGAACCTCAGTTCCGGCTCGACGGCGACGGGGACCACCGGCCCGTCGTCAATGCGTCGGGCGAGATCGACCTGGCCAACGTCGACCAGTTCCAGGACGTGATGACGAAGGCAGCCAGCAGCGCCGACACGATCACCGTCGACCTGTCGCACGTGTCCTACTGCGACAGCGCAGCGGTGCGAGCCCTGTTCTCCGTGGCCGCCTCCACCAAGCTGCACCTGATCATCCGCTCCTCCGGCCCGATCAAGACGCTGCTGTCGGTGTCCGGCCTGGACCGCGTCGCGACCGTCACGACGGCCGACGAGTAGCCGCCGATGCCCGCATCCCGCTTCCAGCCGCGCCCCCACCCGCAGCTGATCGCCCTTCTGCAGCGCATCCTCGAACGGGCGCAGCTCGACGTGCCTGAAGCCGTCGGCCTCGCCGTCACCGTGCATGGCAAGCGCTACAGCCACGAGCCGATGATTGCCGCGTCCCGGGGTGCCGGGTCCGACATCGTCGGCGTCCAGCTGTCGGGTCTGGGCGGGCCGCTGCCGGACGCGTTGGGTCACGAAGTGCCGGTGCTCAGCCTGGACCTGTGGACCGACGACCGATGGCCCGGCCTGACACTGGATGCGGTGAGCCGACGCGCCCCCCAGGACCGGGAAACCTGGGAGGCCGTCCGCGGCGCCGCCGCGGTACCCGGGCTGTGGGAGGACGACGGAAACATCGTCATATCCTGCCTGCTCAGCCGGCCCGCGACCGCCGCCGACGTGGCGCAGCTGATCAACTACGAACGCCTGGTCAACGCCGCATTCGTGGCCAACGCGGCCGAGAGCGCCGACGGAATCGAGGACATGCTTGGGGTGCTGCAGTCCCGCGGTGCGATCGAACAGGCCAAGGGCGCCATGATGGGCCGCATCGGCTGCGACGCCGACCAGGCCTGGACGGTGCTGCGCCGGGCAAGCCAGGACTTCAACGTCAAGATCCGCGAGCTGGCCGTCGCCCTGATCGAGCACATCAGCGCTGCGCCCGCCGAGCAGCCCGTGTTCGGCACACCGATCGTGCCCGATCAGCAGAGCCGACTGGCCGCCCAGAAGCTGTGGGCTGCGCTGCCCGGCCCGCGGTGAGAGCCGTGGACGCCCCCGAACTGCTCGCCGTACTGGCCGGACGCCGGATCGCGGTGCTCACCGGCGCGGGCATCTCCACCGATTCCGGCATCCCGGACTACCGCGGGCCGGACTCGCCGCCGAGCAACCCGATGACGATCCGGCAGTTCACCTCGGACCCGGTGTTCCGGCAGCGGTACTGGGCGCGCAACCACGTCGGCTGGCGGCACATGGACCGGACTGCGCCCAACGCAGGGCACCGGGCGCTGGCCGCGCTGGAGCGCGCCGGTGTCGTGTCGGGCGTTATCACCCAGAACGTCGACCTGTTGCACACCAAAGCGGGCAGCCGCGCCGTGGTCAACCTGCACGGCACCTACGCGCAGGTGGTCTGCCTGGAGTGCGGGCGCACGATGACGCGGACGCACCTGGCCGGCCTGCTCGAGGCGCTCAACACGGATTTCGCCGCAGACGCCGACGGCCTCGCGGTGGCGCCCGACGCGGACGCGGTGGTCAAAGACACGTCGTCGTTCCGGATCGTCGACTGCCCGGCGTGCGGGGGCATGCTGAAGCCCGACATCGTCTACTTCGGCGATAATGTGCCGAAATACCTTGTCGAGCAAGCGTATTCGATGATCGACGCCGCCGATGCGCTGCTGGTGGCCGGCTCGTCGCTGACCGTGTTCTCGGGTTACCGGTTCGTGCGGCATGCTGCGGCGCACGGTGTCCCGATTTCGATCCTCAACCGCGGACCCACCCGCGGCGACCACCTGGCCACGGTCAAGGTCGACGCCGGCTGCTCGCCGATCCTGACGCTGCTGGCCGACGAGCTCGTCTCAGGTGCGGTGGCGTGACGGCCGGAATCCGTTCCCCGATGGCCGGCACGGTGATCGCCGTCGACGTGGAGGTGGGCCAGACCGTGGCCGCCGGTGCGGTGCTGGCCGTCGTCGAAGCGATGAAGATGCACCATTCGCTGCGCGCCGAACGGGGCGGACGCGTGCGGGAGGTCCGCGTCGAACCGGGCGACGTCGTCACGCTGGACGAGGTGGTGGTCGTGCTCGATCCCTCCTCGGCGATGACGGCAGCAGCGCCCCCCGAGCAGAAGGTCGACCTCGACCAGGTCCGGCCCGACCTCGCTGAGGTCGTCGAGCGGCGGGCGAAACTGCTCGACGAGAACCGGCCCGAGGCGGTCGCGCGCCGGCACGACCGCGCAATGCGCACTACCCGTGAGAACATCGCCGACCTCACCGACGGCGGCCTGCTGGTCGAATACGGTGGGTTCGCGGTCGCCGCGCAGCGCAGCCGGCGCACGATCACGGAGTTGGAGGCCGCGACGCCCGCCGACGGCGTCGTCACCGGCCTGGGCCGGGTCAACGGCACGATCTTCGGACCGGAACGCTCGACGTGCGCGATCGTCGGCTACGACTACACCGTGCTGTCCGGTACCCAGGGGCACTTCAGCCACCGCAAGACCGATCGGATCCTGCAACTGGCCCGGCGGAACCGGTACCCGGTGGTGCTGTTCGCGGAGGGCGCGGGTGGCCGGCCCGGCGACACCGACGCGCCGAACGTGGCCGGGCTGCACTACACCACGTTCGCAGAGATGGGTGCGCTGTCCGGTGTGGTGCCACTGGTCGGGGTGGTCGCCGGGCGCTGTTTCGCGGGCAACGCGGCCCTGCTGGGCACCTGCGACGTCGTCATCGCCACCGCCGACGCGACGATCGGCATGGCCGGTCCGGTGATGATCGAGGGTGGCGGACTGGGCACCTTCACCCCCGAGGAAGTCGGGCCGATGGACGTGCAGACCCGCAACGGCGTGGTGGACATCGCGGTGGCCGACGAAGCCGGGGCGGTGGCCGCCGCAAAGCGATACCTGGCCTACTTCCAAGGCCCGCTTCCCGACTACGAAACCGCCGACCAGCGCCGGCTGCGCCACCTGGTGCCGCAGAACCGCCAACTGGCCTACGACGTGCGCGCCGTCGTCGACACGCTGTTCGACGTCGGCTCGGTGCAGGAACTGCGACCGCTGTTCGGCACCTGCGTGATCACCGCGCTCGCCCGCCTCGAGGGCCGAGCCGTCGGGGTGATCGCCAACGACCCGGCGGTGCTCGGCGGGGCGATCGACGCCGACGGCGCCGACAAGCTCGCCCGGTTTCTGCAGTTGTGCGACGCGTTCGGGCTCCCAGTCGTATCCCTCTGTGACACACCGGGATTCATGGTCGGCCCGGAGGCGGAGAAGACGGCGACGGTGCGGCACTTCTCCCGGCTGTTCGTCCTCGGCGGCCACTTGAGCGTGCCGTACGTGACGGTGGTGCTGCGCAAGGGGTACGGGCTCGGCGCGATGGCGATGGCAGCGGGCTGCTTTCACAACACGTCGGCGACCGTCGCATGGCCGACCGGCGAGTTCGGCGGGATGAACCTCGAGGGGGCGGTGCGCATCGCCGCCCGCGACACACTGAATGCGATCGCCGACCCCGCCGAGCGGCAGCAGACCTACGAGGCGATGCTGGCCGGTGCCTATCGCGACGGCAGCGCCCTGAACACCGCGTCGCACCTGGAGATCGACGACGTCATCGACCCCGCCGACACCCGCGCCGTCGTCACGGCGACGGCACTGTCGACCGCGCCGCACGCGGGCTGGACCAATCCGAACCGGCACGCCGGAATCGACACCTGGTAATCAAAGGGACCATCGCCCCTTCCCTGGCGCCCGACGTCGGAGCACTCTGTACTTCATGGAGCACCTGTCAATGCTCGACGCGAGCTTCCTCGAAGCCGAGGACTCCGATCGTCATGTCAGTCTCGCGATCGGCTCGGTGTCGGTCATGGAAGGGCCGATGCCCGACGACGACGTGCTGATGACCTGGCTCGAGGAGCGGGTCGAAGGCGTACCGAGATTCCGTCAGGTGCTGCGAACGCACCCGCTGGACCTCGAAGCGCCGGAGTGGGTCGACGACGATCACTTCGACATCTCGCACCATGTGCACCGGGCGGCGTTGCCGCACCCGGGTGACGACACCGCGCTGTTCCGTTTCGTCGCCGACGTGATGGAGCGCCGCCTCGACCGTGACCGGCCGCTGTGGGAAACCTGGATCATCGAGGGCCTGCCGGACGGCCAATGGGCGACGATCCTGAAGCTGCACCACTGCATCGCCGACGGGATCGCGACGATGCACATGCTCGCCGGCCTCAACGACGGCGGCGAAGGCGAAACGTACGCCACTCAAATCCGTGCGGCCCGCGAACAACCGGCCAAGCGCACGTTCGGGTTACCAGTGCCCAGCCCCGATCCCCGGAAGTGGGTGGGCGGCGCTGCACGGACGATGAGCGGACTCGTCGAGATCTTCGGCGGAATACTGCGCTCCAGCCCGACGTCGCTGGTGGGCTCGGTGGCCGCCATGCGCCGCTACACCGCCGTCGAGGTGCCGCTCGAGGACGTCAAGAAGGTGGCCCACGCCCACGACGTCACGCTCAACGACGTGGTGCTGGCGGCGATCACCGACGCCTACCGCCGCGTGCTGATCAAGCGTGGCGAGAAACCGCGTCGCAATTCCCTGCGCACGCTGGTCCCGGTGTCGGTGCGGTCCAACGACGAGGTCGGCAAGGTGGACAACCGGGTGTCGATGATGTTCCCGTACCTGCCCGTGGAGAAGTCTCGTCCCGAGGACCAACTGCGCGAGGTGCACGCGCGACTGACGCGCGCGAAGGGAAGCGGCCAGCGGGAGGCGGGCGCCGTGTTCTTCGCGGCGAGCAGCCTGGTCCCCTACCCACTGACGGCGTGGACGATTCGCGCGATGACCCGGCTTCCCCAGCGCGGCGTGGTCACGGTGGCCACCAATGTGCCGGGGCCGCGGCAGCCGATCAAGATATTGGGCCGCAAGGTGATTCGGATGCTTCCGATCCTCCCGATCGCGCTCGGATTGCGCACCGGGATCGCGATCGTGAGTTACGCCGACAAACTCGTCTTCGGCATCACCGCCGACTACGACACCGCTCCGGATATAGACGACCTCGGCCGCGGCATCCAAGGCGCGGTGGCGCGACTCGCCGAGACCAGCTCACGCGCCGCCGGCTAGGGTTTCGCCACCCCGTTCCACTGCAGACGGACTCTTGTTCCGGCAGTCGACGTTTCGATGGCGGCGCGATCCGACAGCGCTTTCATCAACGGAATACCCCGTCCGCGACTTCGGTTGGGCGGCTTGGGATTCGGTGCTCGCCAAACACCCCGGTCGGAGATCGTTACCGTCAGGCTGCCGGTGCGCGGGTCGTGGTGAGCGCGCAGATCTATCGATCCGGGTGAATCCGCCTGCAAGTACGCGAATTCTGCCGCATTGGCCAGCGCTTCGTTGATGGCCAGCACCAGATCACTGCAGCGGATGGGATCGAGGTCGAAGAACCGCTCCAGCCATCCGGCGAATTGTTCCCTGATGTGGGAGACACTCTCGGCGTCGGCGGCGATGCCGATGCGCTCGAATCGCTCGGCGTTGGCGACGTCGGCTTGAGACATGGAATCGATCATGGCAAGAGCTGACTACCCAATGAAGTAGCTGCCTATGCGCTGAGTGCCGACAGTGCCTCGTCGCGGGTGGCGTAAAGCTTGATCAGATCGGCGATACCGACGAGCTTGAGCGGGCGGCTGGTCGCCGGCCCGTCCGCGACGACGCAGAACCGGGTTGCCGGGGTCACCTCGTCGTGGATAGCGACCAGCACACCCATGCCGGCGGAGGCCAGGAATTCGATGTTTGTGAAATCGATCACCAGACCGGCCGGCCCCTGATCCAGGGCGGCCCGAATCGCTTGCTCCAGCTGCGGAGCGGTCAGCATGTCGATGACCCCCGAAGCGGAGACCACCACCACCCGGCCTACCCACTCCTCGTCGAGGATGCAGGTAGTGGCCTTCGTGGGATTTTGCTCTTCCACAGTTACCCTCCCGTGTGGTTTCCCCGGTGCGCCGGGCGCACCGAGGCGCGGGGTCCAACGCTCGCGAGGCTGCGGTCTGAACCTGCAAGGTCAGTCAGTGTCGTTAGCGCCGATGCCGGCGCAACCAGCAATAGCCTAACGCAGAATCCTGGAAGCACGGATTCAGTTCACCGCGGTCAGCCGCTTGTCGACGTAGCGCACCACGTCGCCCAGCGTCCGCAACGAAGCATAGTCCGACTCCGGGATGTCGACGTTGAGCCGCTTGTGGATGCCGATCAGGAAGTTCAGCCAGTCCATCGAATCGAGGTCCACCTGGTCGCGCAGCAACTCGTCGTCGGTGATCTCGTCGGCGTCCACTTCGGGGGCGATGCCCGTCAGGACCGAGAGCACTTCGCTGCGAATCTCGTCAGTGTTCACTGGAGTCACCCCTCGAGTTGGTCGGGCTGCTGGAGCAGGTCGTTGACCGCGGCCAAGAACAGCGCCCCGCGGTGTCCGTCGCTCGCCCGGTGGTCGGCCGCGAGCGTGGCAGTCACGTTTGTGGTGATCCGGATGCCCTGGTCGATCACCGAAACCCGCTGCGCGGTCTTCCCGAATCCCACCAGCGCAACCTGCGGCGGGTAGACCACGCCGAAAACGGCCTCCACACCTTGATCACCGAGATTGGTGACGGTGATGGTGGGATCCGACATCTCCGAACTGCGCAGCGAGAACGCCCGGGCGCGAGCCACCAGGTCGGTGAGGTTATTCATCAGCTCGTCGAGTTTCTTGGTGTCGACGTTGTGGATCGCCGGGGCCACCAGCCCGCCGGCGCGCAGCGAGATCGCCACGCCGACGTGCACGTCGGGCACCGCCTCGAACCCGTCGTCACGCCAGAAGCCGTTGAACTCCGGGAAGCGCTTCGCAGCCAGGGCGACCGCCTTCAGTTGCAGTACGGCCGGCAGCACCCGCTCGGTAATGGAGCGTTGCGCGTTGCGCTCGGCCAGCCAGGTCAGCGCGGTGTCCATCATGACGTCGTCCGCCAGGTAGTAGTGCGGGATCTCCCGCTTGGACCGGCTCATCGCGGCGGCGATGGAGCGACGCATCTGCGTCCCGCGGTCGGCGGCCGCCGTGGGCTTGGGTTCGGGGGCTTTGACCGCGGCGGCGTGCTCGACGTCGGTGATCGTCACCGCGC
>JBAPQQ010000562.1:0-2165 GCA_049280695.1 Mycobacterium sp. | reverse complement strand
CCACGGTATGGGACCCGATCTTGCCGGCGATCCCCAGTGCGTTCGTCAGCGGCGACCCGATCGCAATCATCAACGCGGTGCTGGGCATCGCGGCGACCTCGTCGCAGGTGACCGCCGACCTGGGCCGCAATTTCCTGATCAAGATGGGCCTCATCAAGCCCACCCAGCCCGACACCGGGCTCACCAACGGGCGGATCCCGCGGGTGTACGGCTCGCAGGCGGTGGAGTACGTCATCCGCCGGGGCATGTCGCAGATCGGCGTCCCGTACTCCTGGGGCGGCGGCACCGCCGCCGGACCCAGCAACGGCATCGACGACGGCGCCGGGACGGTCGGATTCGACTGCTCCGGGCTTGTCCTGTACTCGTTCGCCGGCGTCGGGATCAAACTGCCGCACTACTCCGGCGCCCAGTATGACATGGGCCGCAAGATCCCCACGGCGCAGATGGAGCGAGGCGACGTCATCTTCTACGGCCCCGGCGGCAGCCAGCACGTGACCATCTATCTCGGGAACGGCCAGATGCTCGAGGCCCAGCAGACCGGAGTGCCGGTCAAGGTCTCGCCCGTGCGCACCAGTGGCATGACGCCGTACGTCGTGCGCTACATCGAACACTGATCAGAAGGGGAAAGGTTCTTGCGTCGAACTCATCTGCTGCGGATGGTCTGCCTGGCCCTGGCGCCGCTGCTGATCGCGTTCGCGGCGCCGGCCAACGCCGAACCCGACGGGGCGTGGGACCCCACACTGCCGCAGGCCATCAGCGCCGGCGCGCCCGGCGACCCGCTGGCGATCGCCAACGCGTCGCTGCAGGCCACCGCGCAGGCCGCGCAGACCACGATGGACCTGGGCCGCAAATTCCTCGGCAGCCTCGGGTTGTTCCCCAACTCGACGGCCGCGCCGGGACGGGTTTACGGCGCGCAGGCGGTCGAGTACGTGATCCGCCGCGGCTCGTCCCAGATGGGTGTGCCCTACTCGTGGGGCGGGGGCAGCCTGAACGGTCCCAGCGAAGGGATCGACTCCGGCGCGGGCACCGTCGGCTTCGACTGCTCGGGGCTGATGCGGTATGCGTTCGCCGGGGTCGGCGTGCTGATCCCGCGGTTCTCCGGGGACCAGTACAACGCCGGCCGCAAGATCCCGCCGTCGCAGGCCAAGCGCGGCGACCTGATCTTCTACGGGCCGGGCGGCGGCCAGCACGTCACGATGTACCTGGGCAACGGCCAGATGTTGGAGGCGTCGTCGCTGGCGGGCAAGGTCACCATCAGCCCGGTCCGCACGGCGGGGATGACGCCCTACCTCACCCGCATCATCGAGAGCTGAGCCGACACACCCGGCCGCTCGGCAGGTGACCTACGTCGACGGAACTCCGCACGCCTGGAATAGTTGACGGCGACATAGCTCTATCGACAGCGCTGGAGGATCTTGATGACGTCACCAGGTGGGCCGCCGCAGGGCGCCGGTACCTTCTCGGGGCCAGGTGGGGCGGGGCCAGGTGGGGCACCCGGGTACTCAGGTGCGCCGACCGCGCCCCCGAGCGCTCCGCCGCCGGAGCGCAACGGCGGGCTGGGATCCGAGGTGCACACTCTGGAGCGCGCCGTCTACGAGGTCAAGCGGATCATCGTCGGCCAGGACCTGCTCATCGAGCGGATGCTGGTCGGGCTGCTGGCCAAGGGACACCTGCTCCTCGAGGGCGTGCCCGGCGTGGCCAAGACGCTGGCCGTCGAGACGTTCGCCCGCGTGGTCGGCGGCACCTTCGCCCGCATTCAGTTCACCCCCGACCTGGTGCCCACCGACATCGTCGGCACCCGCATCTACCGGCAGGGCAAGGAGGAGTTCGACATCGAACTCGGCCCCGTCGTGGTCAACTTCCTGCTGGCCGACGAGATCAACCGCGCACCGGCCAAGGTGCAGTCCGCGCTGCTCGAGGTGATGCAGGAACGCAAGATCTCGATCGGCGGCAGGACGTTCCCGCTTCCTCAGCCGTTCCTGGTGATGGCCACTCAGAACCCGATCGAGCAAGAGGGTGTGTATGCGCTGCCGGAGGCGCAGCGCGACCGGTTCCTGTTCAAGCTCAACATCGACTACCCGTCGCCCGAGGAAGAACGCGAGATCATCTACCGGATGGGCGTCAAGCCGCCGGAACCCAAGCAGATCCTCGCGCCCGGCGACCTG
>JBAPQQ010000561.1:0-1753 GCA_049280695.1 Mycobacterium sp. | reverse complement strand
GGGCTGCATCTCATCGATATTCACAGCCCTGGCTTCAATGTCGACGCGACCTCAGCCGCCGTCCCCATTCGTCTTGGCGCGCACGCCCTCCTCGATCTTCTTGCCGAGATCGGGGTCGACGTTCGTCCAGTACTCGAACACCCGCGACAGCACCGGCTCTTTGACGCCCTTGCACACATGGCCAATGACGTTGTGCGCCAGGCGGTCCCGCGCCTCGTCGTCGAGCACGTCGCGGACCATCGTGCCGGGCTGGCCCCAGTCGTCATCGTCGGGGCGCAACGTGTACGCAGAACGCACCATTTGACCGTCTGACGCCCAGTGCACCTCGGCCGCACGCTTCGGGTCGGCCTCCGGACCGCCCATCGAGTTCGGCACGTACACCGGGTCGGTGGCATTGCGAATCCGCATCGCGCCGTCCTTGCTGTAACTGTGCACCTCGACCTTCGGCGTGTTCACCGGGATCTGTCGGTAGTTCACGCCGAGCCGGGCGCGGTGCGCGTCGGAGTAGGAGAACCCGCGCGCCAGCAGCATCTTGTCCGGGCTCAATCCGGTGCCGGGCACGATGTTGTTCGGCTCGAACGCGGCCTGCTCGATCTCGGCGTGGTAGTCGGTGACATTGCGATTCAGCGTCATCCGGCCTACCTCGTGCAGCGGGTAGTCGTCGTGCGGCCACACCTTGGTCAGGTCGAAGGGGTTGAACCGATAGGTCTTGGCCTCCTCGAACGGCATGATCTGCATCTTCAGCGTCCAGCTGGGGAAGTTGCCGCTCTCGATCGACTCGTACAAGTCGCGCTGGTGGTAGTCGCCGTCCTCGCCGGCCAACCGGTCGGCGTCCTCCTGGGTCAAGAAGTCGATGCCCTGGTCGGTCTTGAAGTGGTACTTCACCCAGAACAACTCGTTGTCCGCGTTCAGCCAGCTGTAGGTGTGGCTGGAGTAGCCGTTCATGTGTCGCCAGGTCTTCGGGATGCCGCGATCGCCCATCAGCCAGGTGACCTGGTGCGCCGACTCGGGCGACAGCGTCCAGAAGTCCCACTGCATGTGGTGGTTGCGCAGGTTGGTGGCCTGCATGCGCTTCTGGCTGCGGATGAAGTTCTGGAACTTCATCGGGTCGCGGACGAAGAACACCGGGGTGTTGTTGCCAACGAGGTCGAAGTTGCCCTCGGTGGTGTAGAACTTGAGCGCGAAGCCCCTCGGATCGCGCCAGGTGTCTGGGCTGCCGCGCTCGCCGGCCACCGTGGAGAACCGCGCCACCATCTCGGTCTTCGTGCCCGGCTGGAACACGGCGGCCTTGGTGTACTTGCTGACGTCGTGGGTCACCTCGAAGTGCCCGAACGCGCCACCGCCCTTCGCGTGGGGCTGCCGCTCCGGGATGCGCTCCCGGTTGAAGTTGGCCATCTGCTCGATGAGGTAGTGGTCCTGCAGCAGAATGGGGCCGTCGGGGCCGACGGTGAGCGAATGCTCGAAGCTCGGTACGGGGTTGCCGGCATCGTTCGTCGCGTACTTGTCCGTCATCTGTCGATCTCACCTCTCATTGGGCTGAAAGCGTCGTCCACTGCAACCCATGGGTACCCAAAAACCCGGACCGGGCTTCATGGACATCCGATCCGGTACCCGACGAACGTGCGCGCCCCGCGACCCAACCGGCGCGGATTCTCGCGGTGGACGCACGTTCGATGACGGGAGCCGTGTCTAGGGCCTCGCGGGCGCGGTGGTGGTGGGCGACGGTGTGTTCGTCGGGCCGCCGGGTCCCATC
>JBAPQQ010000560.1:0-4478 GCA_049280695.1 Mycobacterium sp. | reverse complement strand
GGTGAAGGGGTCTGCCGCCGCCGCGATGTCGGGCGAGAGCCGGTGGGTGGAGTCACGATCCGAAGACAATCCCTGCTGCCATTGCGGACGCGGGAACAGCGCCGACACGCCGCCGCTGCTGCCGGTGCTCAGCGGCGGATCGAACCAGGCCTGCTCAGACAGCCAAGTCCCGTCCTGGTCGAGCGACAACGCGGTCCCGCCGACCGCGGTCATCTCCGGCAGCGACGAAATCGCATCCAGCCCGACGTCATTGGGGCCGGGCGGCGACGACCAGTCCTCACCACCTTTGCACTGTAATCCGGCGTTGTCGCCGCTGGCGGTGAACGCCGACGTGCCATGCGACTGGGCCGTCGACAGCGCCGCCCGCACCGGGGCGAGATCGGCTGCAGTCAGCAGCTTGTCACAGGCCCAGCCGATGGAAAGGCTCCAGACCGCGCCGGGAAAACGCCGATCCGCCTCCTCGAACATCTTCGCGATCTTCTCGTAGTTGCCGTCGCCCTGTAGCGTCGGCACCGCGTTGGCCACGACCAGTCGCGCGTCCGGGGCGACCGCATGGGCCACCTCGAGGTCCATCGTGGTCTCGCCGTGAATTTCGCCGGGCTGACCGCCGATCACCAGCGGTGTGAAGTCGGGCAGCCCGGACATGTCGGCGTACGAGTCGAGGTCGGCTTGGTCGAAGCCGTCGAACTCGAAGAAGACGATCGTGCTGTCCTTTCCGGTAAAACCCCGTGCTGCAAGATCATTGGTGTGGTAGGCGGTCAGAAGTTGGCTGGGCGTCAACCCCGGCTGCGATGTCTCCGTCTGCGGTATCACCGGCCGCGAGGTGTGGTGCGGGGTGTACCCGAGGATCCGGCCGACGCCGCCGACTTCGCGCTGCAGCAGGTCGGGGATCGACGGCTGTTGCGGTGACGCGTAGAACACCTGACCCCGGCGGCCCAGGTAGTCGTGTACGGAAACACCGAACGTCTCCCCGAGGTCTGCCGGCGCGCCCTCGACGATCGCCCAGTTGTCACCGGGCCGCCAGCGCACGGACAGGTCGTTGTCGCCGGCCCACGCCATCAACGCCGCGGGCCCGCGGGTGTCCGTCAGCGCGACGGTCAGCTGTATCCGGCCAGCGCGCGCGGGGCCGAGATCGGCCGAGCCGGCAAGCAACGACGCGAACGGGCCGGCGATGACGCGAGATTGGTCGAGTGCCGGTGGTGCGGGCAGGTCGGACACCGCCAGCAGCAGAACGCTGACAACGGCCACCGTCAACGAGCGCGCGGTGCCGACCCGGCGGACGGCGCGAAAAACCAGCAGCCCCGCACGCAGGCCGAGCGCGGTGTGCTCCTGATCGTTGCCGGTCACCGGGAAGAGACTAAAGCGTGTAATCACGTGATGACCCCGTGCGGCCGCAATCCGGCGACCGGCATGGCACTTACACTCGCGCTCATGGATCGCGGATCCGGGCTGCTGCAGATCGAGGACTGCCTGGACGCCGACGGAAACATCGCCCTGCCCCCCGACACCACTCTGATTTCGCTCATCGACCGCAACATCGCCACTGTCGGCGACGCGGTGGCGTATCGGTACCTGGACTACTCCCGTTCGCCGGAGGGCCGCACCGTCGAGTTGACCTGGACGCAACTCTCTTTGCGGTTGGGGGCGATCGGGGCGCAGTTGCAACGACTCGCCGATCGCGGCGACCGGGTGGCGATCCTGGCGCCGCAGGGCATCGACTACGTCGCCGGGTTCTACGCAGCCGTGAAAGCGGGAACCGTTGCGGTCCCGTTGTTCGCGCCGGAATTGCCGGGTCACGCCGAGCGCCTGGACATCGCGCTGCGCGATTCGACACCCAGCGCCGTGCTGACGACGGCGGCGGCGTCCGACGCCGTGGAAAGGTTCCTGCTCAACCTGCCGCAGGGCCGCCGGCCGCGCGTCCTCGTCGTCGACCAGATCCCCGACTCGGCGGGGGCGGCGTTCGTCCCGACCGAACTCGGCATCGACGACGTTTCGCACCTGCAGTACACCTCGGGGGCGACGCGGCCGCCGGTCGGCGTGGAGATCACGCACCGGGCGGTGGGCACGAATCTGGTTCAGATGATCCTGTCGATCGACCTGCTGGACCGAAACACCCACGGCGTCAGCTGGTTACCGCTCTACCACGACATGGGCCTGTCGATGATCGGCTTTCCGGCGGTGTACGGCGGACACTCCACCCTGATGTCGCCGACGGCGTTCATCCGACGGCCACAGCGCTGGATTCAGGCGCTGTCGGCCGGGTCGCGGCACGGCCGCGTGGTGACCGCGGCGCCGAACTTCGCCTACGAATGGACCGCCCAACGCGGGCTGCCGGCTGCGGGGGAGGACGTCGACCTGCGCAACGTCGTGATGATCATCGGCTCGGAACCGGTGAGTATCGACGCGATCAGGACGTTCACCGAGGCGTTCGCGCCGTTCGGATTGCCGCGTACGGCGATGAAACCTTCCTACGGCATAGCAGAGGCGACCCTGTTCGTCGCGACCATCGACCCCGGCGCGCACCCGACGGTGATTCACCTCGACCGAGAGCAGCTGGCGGCCGGCCGGGCGGTGCGCGTCGCGGCGGACGATCCCGGCGCAGTGCCTCAGGTCTCGTGCGGCCAGATCGCCCGCAGCCAGTGGGGTGTGATCGTCGACCCGCAGACTTGCGCGGAAGTCGGCGACGGCGAGGTTGGCGAAATCTGGTTGCAGGGCGACAACATCGGCCGCGGATACTGGGGCCGTCCCGAGGAAACCCGCCTGACCTTCGCCGCCAGGCTTCGAAGCCGTCTCGCCGAAGGCAGCCACGCTGCCGGCTTGCCCAGCGAGGGAGCCTGGCTGCGGACTTCGGACCTGGGCGTGTACCTCGACGGCGAGCTCTATGTGACCGGCCGGCTCGCGGATCTGGTGACCGTCGCCGGCCGCAACCACTACCCGCAGCACATCGAGGCCACCGCCGCGGAAGCGTCGCCGTTGGTGCGGGGCGGATACGCCGTCGCGTTCGCCGTGCCGGACGACACCGGCGACCGGCTGGTGATCATCGTCGAGCGTGCGCCGGGCGCGGGCCGGGCCGACCCGACACCGGCGGTCGAGGCGATCCGCGCGGCGGTATGGGACCGGCACCGGGTTTCCGTATCCGACGTACGCTTGTTGCCGGCCGGTGCGATCCCGCGCACGACAAGCGGCAAGCTGGCCCGCCGGGCCTGCCGCGCCGAATACCTCGACGGCGCGTACGACGTTGCAAGACAATAGATCCCGGAGGGTGAACCCATGGTCCAGCTTCACGTTGCGCGCACGATCACCGCGCCGCCGGAACAGGTCTTCGGCCGGCTGATCAGATGACGAACTATCCGGAGTCGCCGCGCGAGGCGGCGCGACGTTTCACCCCCGAGCTCACCGAGCTGGTGAACAGCCCGCTGTATTCCGACGTGTGGACCGACGAGCGGCTCAGCCCGCGCGACCGCAGCATCGCGACGCTGGCGGCGCTGACGGTCCTCTACCGTCCCGACGAACTGCCCGCTCATTTGCGCCGCGCCGTAGACAACGGGCTGACACTCGACGAGATTTCGGCGCTGATCACGCACGTCGCGTTCTACGGTGGGTTTCCCGCGGCGATCTCGGCGTCGATGATCGCCGCCGACACGCTGCTGGACTCCTGACGTCGAGCACCCTGTCCGCGGAGCCGCCGCGGGAAACCGGCGCCCTCAGCGCACGGTCAACGGGGAAAGTTGTGCGGCGTCGTGCGCGCAGACGATCAGCAGGTCGGGTTCGCGCCGGGCAAACAACTCGGCGATGCGCGCCTGGTTGTCGCTGAGCCGCTTGAAGTCGAGCGCGGTCACCCGTTCTTGCACCTTCAGGGTGCCGGGAACCGTTGTCCGGCCGTCGATCTCGCCGCGGTGGTAGAACGCGTCGCCGCAGTGCAGCACCCAGTGGTCGCCGGCGTCCACCGCGACGGCGGCGTGCCCGCGGGTGTGGCCCGGCATCGGGATCAGCACCACTCCCGGTGACACCGCGTCGAGTTGCTTCGCTGCCGGGAAGCCGCGCCACGATTCACCGCCCGCGCGGTGTTCGACGATGTCGGGGCGGTGCTCCCACTGAACGGGCCGGTATCGCACGCGTTCTCGCCACGACGGTGACCTGATCGCGCCGTCGATCTCGGCTGCGGTCACGTGCACCTGTGCCGCCGGGAAATCGGCGAGGCCGCCGATGTGGTCGAGGTCGAAGTGGGTGATCACGATGTGCCGCACGTCGTCTGGACGGAACCCCAGTCGCTGCAACTGTCGCGCGGCGGTCTCCTCGGGATCCATGGCCGGCTTGAGCAGATGGCGCATCGGGCCGATGCGCCGTCGCGGGTCGGCGATGTCGGCGAGCCCGTAACCGGTATCGACGAGGACGAGGCTGTTGTCGGTCTCGACCAACAGCACGTGGCATACCAGCCGCGGCGTGCCGGGCGGACGCATGGTGCCGCAGTTGAGGTG
>JBAPQQ010000559.1:0-3756 GCA_049280695.1 Mycobacterium sp. | reverse complement strand
GCCGCAAGGTCGTCGAACTGCGGCCCGATCTCGACTGGAACAAGGGCACCACGCTGTCGTGGATCCGCGAGCAGATCACCGGAACCGCAGCGCCGGAGAAGGTGCTGCCGATCTACATCGGCGACGACCTGACCGACGAGGACGGCTTCGACGCGGTCAAAGCCGACGGCATCGGCATCCTCGTGCGGCACACCGAGGACGGCGATCGCCGGTCCGCTGCCCGGTTCACATTGGAGGATCCCGAACGGGTGCGCAATTTCCTCAACCGCATCAGCGAATCCGCCGAAGGGGCAGCGATCCCGGCCGATTGACGGTCGGTGCCCGGAAGCCATGGCCTGGCGTCAGCTCCGTCACGGTGACCGCATGACGTCATCCAGCGACTTGTAGTATTCGCCCATGCCGTTGGCCGATGGCCAGAGTTTCGCGGGCTATACGATCCTGCGGCACCTGGGTTCCGGGGGGATGGGCGAGATCTATCTCGCCCAGCACCCGAGACTGCCGCGCAACGACGCACTCAAGGTGCTGCCCACCACGTTCACCGATGACGCGGAGTACCGCCAGAGGTTCAACCGCGAGGCCGACATCGCAGCCACCCTTTGGCATCCCCACATCGTCGGCGTCCACGACCGCGGCGAGTTTGAGGGCCAGCTGTGGATCTCGATGGACTACGTGGAGGGCACCGACGCGGCGCGCCTGCTGCAGGAGCAATACCCGCACGGCATGCCGCCGGACGAGGTGGTCCGGATCATCACCGCCGTCGGCGAAGCGTTGGACTACGCCCATCAGCGCCAGCTGCTGCACCGCGACGTCAAGCCGGCGAACATCCTCATCTCCCATGCGGATTCAGGTGCCGAGCGGATCATGCTGGCCGACTTCGGGATCGCGCGCTGGGTCGACGACGCCAGCGGGCTGACCGGCACCAACATGACGGTCGGCACGGTGGCCTACGCCGCGCCCGAGCAGCTGATGGGTGAACAGCTCGACGGCCGAGCCGACCAGTACGCGCTGGCGGCCACCGCCTATCACCTGCTCACCGGCACGCCGCTCTTCCAGCACTCGAACCCGGCGGTGGTCATCAGCCAGCACCTCAGCGCGCCCCCGCCGCCCATCGGCACGCGCAGGCCCGCGCTCGAGGACCTCGGCCCGGTGTTCTCCAAGGCGCTGTCGAAGTCACCCGCCGACCGCTACGAAACCTGCGCCGAGTTCGCCAATGCGCTCGCGCACGGCCTCGGGCTGGTGGCCGCGGCAACGGGAGCCACCGAGGCGACCACCGCATCCCCCATCGCCCGGAGCCGCCACCGCTCCCGCCCGCAGAGTGCGGCGAAGGACCGGTCGCCCCGGCGGCGGCTCGCCGTCGTCGCGGTAGTGCTGGCGCTGCTGCTGATCGGCGTCTCGGCGGCCGCCGTGCTGTTGTTCCGGCAGGACCGCGACATGAGCGCGCAAGAACGCCAGAGGACCCCTACCCCGGCAAGCTCGGCGACGGGGCCGAACGTGCCCGTAGTGCTGCTGGGTGCGGACTGCGCGACGCTGGGCGCAGAAGGCGTCACCTCGACCGGCGCCCAGGCGTACTGCTCGAGGATTGCGTCCACCGGCCAGAGCGCCTGGGCGCCGGTCAGCGGCACGGTCACAGCTCCCGCTTCGGCCACTCCGGGCCCGACGGACGAGGTGTACCCGGCCGGCATCGAGGAACAGGTGCGGATCTGCGTAGAAGCGACCGGCAAAACCAGGCTGCAGTGCCGCGAGGACATCCGGCGGGGCAACATCACCGGACCCGCCTGAGGTCGCCGTCAGGCCCTCGGGACACCGATCCACAAGCACGACCGCTGCTTCTCACGCATCTTCGAGCGCTTCGCCGAGTTCCTGCGCAACCTTGCTGTGGTGATTGCCGGCCAGTGCGTGGCCCGCCCCGATCACCAGCGCGATCGGCCAGTCGATGATCTCCAGTGCCGCCAGTCCGGCCAGTGCGCCGTAATACGCGAGCTCCTCAGGCCTGGGAATGCGGACCCGGCCCACGACTGGAAGTGTCACGACAACTGTTTCGGCTTCGCGGACGCGTTCCACGGCGCTGCGATGGGACTTTTCGGTCATGCGGTGCGCGAGAACCCGGTATTCAGCGCTTGCGGCTCGTGGTGCGCCGGCCGGACGCCGTGGCTTTGCGCGCCGGTGTCGACTTGCGCGGCGCCGGCTTTCGGTCGTTGCCCCTTGCCGGTTGCGAGGTGCTGACCAGCGCCAGGGCCGGCTGACTGTCCGGCCGCTTGCTCAACTGGTGAATCACCAACGCGGCGCCGCCGACCGCCAGCAGCGCCGGCCATTCGACCAAGCCGGCCGCTCCGAGTGCGCCCAGCGTGATCGCCGCCGCCGGCGTCGAGTGGCTCCCGCTGCTGAGACCGGAGCGGATTCCTGAGACGGTGCCTTGGATGCCTCCGATCACTCCGTTGATCGCAGCACCTCCGACGGCACCCGCCGCGGCTGTGGTGGCATCTGCTGTTCGGGTGACGACGCGCACCGCGCCGCGGGCGATGTCCATCTCGCTCCTCTCCTGCCAATGATGTGAGGCTACCCCGAATTGGTGGCTTCAACCTGGGAGTTTTCCGTCTCGCCAAGGCGGCTCGTCGTGGTCACGGCCACTGGCCAGATCACTGCATTCGACGTTCTCGACGCCGTCCGCAGTGCGCAGAAAGGGGCCCGCCCCTTGGTCACCGGAAAGCTTTTCCAGCACGCCCGACCAGTGGCGCCGGGCGATGACGACAGGATGACCCGGCCGATCACCGAACACGGCGCGGGCCAGCCCGCTGCGAGATACCAACGCGCGCTTGACAACTCGGCCCACCACTGCCGACCCGACATCAGGTGTGTCAACGACGTGCAGCACTGCGTAGTCCGCCTGCATGCCGACGGCTTCGTTCAAGCCGGCGCGAACAGACGCGCTGAGACCCGTCTGCCAATCCTGTGCCGTCACGGCGGTGGCGCCGGCAGGAACGGCCACTGCGGCCGCACCGAGCACCAGGATCACGTGGTCGCAACCGCCGTCCCGGAGCGCCGTGACCGCGGCCGTCAGCCAGCCTTCGACGAGCACCTTCGGCTTGCCGTAGCGCCGGCCGGCGCCGGCCGCCAGAAGGACCCCGACGACGACGGGTGGCTGACTGGACTCCATCGTTCATCCCTCGGAAATCGCGTTGCCGCGAATCGAGAATAGCGATCTCGCGAGCGCCTAGACTCGCATCGTGCGCGACGTGCTCGACGAGCTGATGTCGATCTGGCGTTCCGGTGGCACGGCCGGCCTGGCCACCGTTGTCCGCACCGTCCGGTCCGCCCCCCGCTCCCCGGGTGCCGCGATGGTCGTCGCACCCGACGGATCGGTCTTCGGCTCGGTGTCGGGCGGGTGCGTGGAAGCGGCGGTGTACGAACTCGCCACCGAGGTGGTGCGCACCGGTCGTCCCGCGTTGCAGCGCTACGGCATCAGCTCCGACGACGCGTTCGAGGTGGGCCTCACCTGTGGCGGAGAGATCGACATCTTCGCCGAGCCTGTTTCCCAGGAAGTGTTCCCGCAACTGCAGACGGTGGCCGACGCGATCGCCGCCCATCGCCCGATCGCGGTGGCGACCGTGATCGCACATCCCGATCCACGGTGGCTGGGCCGGCGCCTGGTGATCGAACCGGGGGACGTGGCCGGGTCGATGGGGTCGGCCCGCGCCGACGCGGCGGTGACCGACGACGCCCGCGGTTTGCTGTCCGCCGGACGCAGCGCCGTCCTGG
>JBAPQQ010000558.1:0-2336 GCA_049280695.1 Mycobacterium sp. | reverse complement strand
GGCGACTGCCGCGGGGCGAGTGCTCTGCTCTGATGATCGACTACCTGGTGCCGTCGCTGGACACCACGATCAGCGGGATCGCCAACGCGCTCGCGCTCTTCGCCACCCATCCCGACCAGTGGGCGCTGCTTCGAGCCGAGCGGTCGCTGCTGCCGAACGCGATCAACGAGGTGTTGCGCTACGAGTCGCCACTGCGGGCGTTCACCCGAAAGGCGTTGTGCCCAAGCACTGTTGGTGACGTGAGCATACCGGCCGGTGCCCGGGTGCTGGTGGTGTACGCGTCGGCGAACCGCGACGATCGCGAGTGGGAAAACCCCGACGCCTTCGACATCCGCCGAGACGCCAACCGCCAGCTCGGCTTCGGTTACGGCAGTCATGCATGCGCGGGGCAGGGGCTGGCTCGGCTGGAGATGGCTGCGATGCTGTCGGCACTGCTCGACCGCGTGCTGCGCATCGAGATCGCCGGGCAGCCCAGCTGGGCGCCCAACAACATCATCCGCTGCTACGAGCGGCTGCCGCTGCGGCTCATTTCGCCTTGAGTGTCTGCGCGTAGCCCACGCCGCGCGAAAAGCCACCTCAGTCCAGGTCGATCCGGATCGTCAGCAGGTCGCTGCCCATCAGCCGGACGACCGCGCTGTTGAGGGCCGGCAGGTCGCCCAGCCGGGCGATCGGATCGTCGTCGGGCAGAAGATATGCCGTGCCGGTGCGCCATCGGCCTTTGATGCGAACGGCCACCTTGGGATTGGCCTTCATGTTGCGTACATAGTCGGCGTGCTCGCCATGTTCGGAAACCATCCAGAACTGCTTGCCCACCAACCGTCCGCCGACCGCGGTGCGCCTCGGCTGGCCGGACTTGCGTCCGGTGGTCTCGATCATCGTGACGGGCAGCTGACGTCCGATCGGGTTGACGACCAGCCGTTGCACGCGGTGGACGACGCTTCGCTTGAGCGCGTTGATATCGGGCATGCCGCCATCATTGCTGAGCAGACGCGGAATCGCATTACCCGGGCGCCAAACGTGCGAGTTGGCGTCTGCTCGCGCCGAGAAAAGGCTCAGGCGGCGACGGTGGCCGTCCGATCGACCTCCAGCGCTTGCGCGACGATTTCGGCGACATCCGTCATCGGCTTGACCTCCAGCGCCTCGAGCACCTCGGCCGGCACGTCGTCCAGGTCGGGCTCGTTGCGGGCCGGAATGAACACCGTCGACAACCCGGCCCGCTGCGCAGCCAGCAACTTCTGCTTGACGCCGCCGATCGGCAGCACCCGGCCGTTCAGTGTGACCTCACCGGTCATCCCGACGTCGGAGCGCACCTGCCTCCCGGTGGCCATCGACACCAGGGCGGTGACCATCGTGACGCCGGCCGACGGGCCGTCCTTCGGCACCGCGCCCGCGGGCACATGAAGGTGGATACGCCGCTCCAGCACCTTCGGGTCGACGCCCAGCTCCGCCGCGTGCGAGCGCAGGTAGGACAGCGCGATCTGCGCCGACTCCTTCATCACGTCCCCCAGCTGGCCCGTGAGCTGCAGGCCCGGTTCGCCGTCGGTGGCATTCGCCTCGATGTAGAGCACGTCGCCGCCGAGGCCCGTCACCGCCAGACCCGTCGCCACGCCCGGCACCGCCGTGCGTTCGGCCGACTCCGGCGTGAACCGCGGACGGCCGAGGTAGTCGACGAGATCCGGCTCGTCGATCACCAGCGGCGCCGGGTTCTCGGCCAGTTTGGTCGCGGCCTTGCGCAGCGCCTTGGCCAGCAGCCGCTCGAACTGCCGCACCCCCGGCTCCCGGGTGTAGTCCGCCGCGATCTTGCGCAGCGCGGCCTCGGTGACCGTCACGTCGTCGTCGGTCAGCGCTGCCTTCTCCCGCTGGCGACGCAGCAGGAAGCCGCGGGCGATCGCGACCTTGTCGTCCTCGGTGTAACCGTCGATCTCCACGAGCTCCATCCGGTCCAGCAAAGGCGACGGGATGTTCTCGACGACGTTGGCCGTGGCCAGGAACACGACATCGGACAGGTCCAGGTCCAAGTCGAGGTAGTGGTCGCGGAACGTGTGGTTCTGCGCGGGGTCGAGGACCTCGAGCAGCGCCGCGGACGGGTCGCCGCGGTAGTCGGAGCCCACCTTGTCGATCTCGTCGAGCAGCACGACCGGGTTCATCGAGCCGGCCTCGGTGATCGCGCGCACGATCCGGCCCGGCAGGGCACCGACGTACGTGCGCCGGTGGCCGCGGATCTCCGCCTCGTCCCGCACGCCGCCCAGCGCGACCCGCACGAACTTGCGGCCCAGCGCCCGGGCCACGCTCTCACCCAGCGAGGTCTTGCCGACACCGGGCGGGCCGGCCAGCAC
>JBAPQQ010000557.1:0-11939 GCA_049280695.1 Mycobacterium sp. | reverse complement strand
CCCCAATGGTGGCGGCCGGTAGCGGGGGGCATCTAGTGAACGTGTCGTCGGCCGCGGGCCTGGTCGCGCTGCCGTGGCATTCAGCCTACAGCGCAAGCAAATTCGGGCTGCGCGGGCTCTCGGAGGTCTTGCGATTCGACCTCGCCCGTCATCGCATCGGGGTGTCGGTCGTCGTGCCGGGTGCCGTGAACACCCCGCTGGTGAACACCGTCGAGATCGCCGGCGTCGACCGGGACAACCCGCGGGTGCAGCGCCTGGTCAACAGGTTCACCGGTCATGCCGTCGCGCCGGAAGTAGTCGCGGACAAAATTCTTGCCGGCATCCGCAAGAACCGGTTTCTGATCTACACCTCCAACGACATTCGTGCGCTGTATCTGTTCAAGCGCCTGGCGTGGTGGCCGTACAGCATTGCGATGCGCCGGGCCAACGACATCTTCACTCAGATGATGCCGCGGACACGCTAGGGGGTTCTCAGCTCTCGCTGCTGTTGAGCCCGAGAGCATCCCGCATCGTGAAGAACAAGTCGGTCTGGTCGGTGAGGCCGACGAAGTTGGCGGCGACGGCAACGGCTTGTCGGAACCTGATCATGAAGTCCATTCAAGGTGACGTAGGTGCACGTCTGCTTACCGTCGGGCCACGTCCGGCGCCGCGAGTTCCAGGCGCACCCCGAGAAGACGGATCGGCCTGTCGAGTTCGAACAAGTGGAGTACCCGCAACGCCGCCGGTACGACGATGTCGGGGTCGGTGCTCGGTGCCTCGAGCTTGCGAATCTTGGTGCGGGTGAAGAACGCCGAGGTTCGCACCGTGACAGCCACCCGGGTGACCATCCGCGACTCGGCGGCAATCTCGGCGAGCGTGCGACGCGCCAGATCCTCTACGGCCGAATCCATCCCGCCGCGGTCGGTGAGGTCGGTAGGGAAGGTGACGACATGGCTGCGCGACCGCGGAATCCACGGCTCGGCGCTGACCGTGGCTTCGCCGCCGCCCTTGGCCAACAGCAGCAACCACAATCCTGTCGTCGGGCCGAACGTGGACGTGAGGGCATCGGCGTCGGTTGCCGCAAGCTGCGCGACCGTCGTAATTGCCATCATGGCAAGCTTTTTCGCGGTCTTCGGGCCGATGCCCCAGAGCGCGTCGACGCCGCGGTCGGCCATCACGGTCATCCAGTTGGCGTCGGTGAGCACGAAGATTCCGCCGGGTTTGGCGAAGCCGGTGGCCACCTTCGCGCGCTGCTTGTTGTCACTGATGCCCACCGAACACGACAGCTGAGCCTCGGCGGCGACGGTGGTGCGAATGCGCTCGGCCAGCTCGACGGGTTCGTCGACGTCGGCGCCCACGTACGCCTCGTCCCAGCCCCACACCTCGACCGGATAGCCGAGCCCGCGAAGCAGATTCATCACCTCGTCGGACGCGGCGTCGTAGGCGGGTGGGTCGGACGGCAAGAACGTCGCATCGGGGCACTTGCGTGCCGCGGTGCGCAACGGCATGCCCGCGTGGACGCCGAAAGTGCGAGCCGGATAGGACGCGCAGGTGACGACCTTGCGCGGTTCGGTGGGGTCCCCGTTGCCGCCGACGATGATTGGACGGCCCGTCAGATCCGGGTGACGAAGCAGTTCCACCGACGCTTGGAACTGGTCGAGGTCGACGTGCAGGATCCAGCGCGGCGAGTTCGTCATTGCCCACACAGTTTGCGTGCGACGCTGTCCCACGCTTTGCCGAGTTCGTCGAGTGACTGGCCCAGGACTTCGCGGTAATAGGCCACACAGTCGGCGTCGAGCAACGCCAACAGCGCATCGGCCTGCGCGTCGAGATCACCGGTGCTCCGTGCGGATTCGAGAAGCATGCGGATGTGTGCGCGGTGCAGCGTCAGCGGCGGGCGGTGTCGGGTCTGCGGATCGCGGGCGGCGTCCAGAAGCAGCCTCCGGTTGCGGGCGGCGTCCCCGCGCTCCTGCGGAGCCTGGCCGGTCACCGGCAGCGGTTGATGGGCGGCGACCATGACCGACTTTAGCTCCGATCGGGTGACCGGTTGCCGCGGTGGCAGCCGAGACCGGAATCTGTCAGGCGACTCTCCTACCCTGGAAAAGCCAAGCGCTGATCGATGCCGGCGTCATCGAGGGCACTCCAAGCGTAGAGGCCGACGAAGTGGCGGCCACCCACAAACGCATCGCCGCGCTCGAAGCCGAGCTGGCGTTGACCCCGGGATGCCCGCGAGCTGTTCAACGAGCAGGCGGTGGTGCCCCCAAAACGCCGAAGCGCGATCGCGACCGTCGGACTGATCAGGCTCCGCGCCGCCTGGCTAACTCAGGCACATGACGATGCGAGAATCGTGGGTCCCGGGTCGAGCTCGAGATGGACCTCCTCTGAGTTCTCGATTGCATCTTGGAAGGCCTCTTCGACCGTGTTCCCGGCGCCACCGGCGACCACGCCGTCTCCCGCACCGACTGACACTATGCACAGTGGACCCCTCTCTGCCTGGTCACTGGTGCACTGTTGAGCGCCGGCGCTCTCACACTGCGAGATCACGGCCGCTTCGACCTCTTCGATGGTGGAACCGGATGCCGTGTAGCCCACCATGATTCCGTCGACCACGCCGGAACCGACTGCCCGGGCCGTTCCCGCGGTTTCGACTTGTCCTCCAGGTCCCCCCGCCCACGCAGGAGGTGCCGCAAGCGACAGGGCGACAGCACTTCCAGCCAGTATGCTAGCGGCGAACACCGCGGAAACTGAGCGAGTGACAGACATACTGCTCCTTTGACCGGTGCACCGAATGTTGTGTCGTTTGTGTATCACAGGCCCCCATTTCGTCAGTGCTTCCGAACGTGCGACGCCCGGCAGCTGAATCCGATCGCACACAGCGACTCAACGATCGCCTATTGCCGCGGCGCACCACGCGATCTCAAGGAGAATCAGGCACCACCCCGATCGGAGACGGTCGACGAACCGCCTCCTGTCAACGGTTGCGCCTTGTTCCCGGAGTAGCCTCCACAACATTAGGTGCCCGTGGCGGCGCTCCTGCCTTGATCGAAACACTGCCATTCGTGGCGCAAACGGTCGCATTCCCGGCGGTTGTGCAATTGGGGGCCGAGGGTTGAGCATTGGCGACCGGGACTGAGACGAGCGCTGCTGTGATTGCGCCCGCTGTCAAAACGGACGCCACGGACTTGACTCGAATGGACAATTCACCTAATCCTGATCGGCCTGTATGTAGGTCGGAGCCTAGCATTCGCTCAGGCGCTTAACGTGTTTTCCAATCAGAAGGCGTCCGGACAAAATCGAGATCCCCAGCACTGATGTTCGGTCCTCATGTCGACGTTCCGCAGCAGCCTGCGTCGCAGGTGAGCGTGTACCCCGGTCGTGGTGGCGGCTGTTGTCGTGCGAGGCTTAGCCTCGATCGTGGACCGACCCGCGTGATGCGCTTGAGGGATGATTTCTGCTGGTGATCTGGGTGTGGGTGGCCGCTGGTCTGCCCAGCATTTCCTGTGATTGTTCTGGTCGGGCCTGTTGGCGGGTGGGTCAGGCTGGCGCTGCTAGTGGTGGGCTGTAGCCGATTGTGTTGCGCCACAGGGTTGTTCGGGGTAATTGACCAGGGGTCCAGGCATCGTCGTCGATCGAATTGATCGCGGCGCTCACCGAGCGGTTCTTGGTCAGCACCAGCGAGAACCTGGCATCGGCACGCCGGCAGGCGGCCACCACGACACCGTTGCCGTAGGCCGAATCCCCGCGCCCCACCAGCTCACCGGTGACCCCGGCGTCGTGGGCGGTGGCCACAGCTTGGCCGATCATGCGGGCCGCGCCCTTACCGGAGTTGGTCTTACCCGCCCGCAGCCGGGCCCCGGTGATCATCGGCGCCGCAGTGTCGGTGCTGATCGTGGTGATCAACGCGGCGAGAGCCCTTTGGGCAGGACCTGTTTGCCGGCGATCTGGTGTGCCCGTAACTCGCGCATTGTTTGGCGTGCCCGTAGACCGGCCCCAGCACCGAGTCGATATCCAGGAACGCGCGGGTATCGGCGCCTGGCCGCACCCCGCCACGATCGCACAGGGCTCCGAGGTGTTCACGCAGCACTGATTCGAGTTGACGGGCATGCCCGAAAGTGAACTCCCGCAACAACACACCGACCGTTCCGAGCTGGTCGACAAACTCAACGGTGTCCTCGCAAAGCTGGCCGCAGAGGTGGGCTAATAAGTTTGCTGAAGTCTGGCCGCGGGCGCGATGTTTGCGTTCGCGGCCGACTTGTCGGAGGGCGGTGGTAGACCTGGTCCCATGATCGCCCCCCGACACGCCGAGCTTGTCGCGACACGCCGTGACCGGCGTCACATCGTGGCTTGCGACCAGGGAATTTCATCGATGTGGTTTCGAATATGTTGTATGCGCTCGGTTTGTGGGACACTAGGTGTAGTGTCCGATGCACCGACAGGCCCGGAAGTCTTGCGGGCCGGCCAGGCCGGAAATCCGGTGATCACTCACCGGCGCTCTCGGTCCGGACGGCGAGAATTTCGAAGCCCGGCGGTCCGCTGAGTGCCGATGCAAGCTCGGTGCTCACGGGTGAGCAGTGTCCGTGTCAACTTTCGCTGAGGAGTCGTACCGCCGATGACCATCACCGTGTACACCAAGCCCGCATGCGTGCAGTGCAATGCCACCTACAAGGCGCTGGACAAGCAGGGCATCTCCTATGACGTGGTCGACATCAGCCTCGACACCGAGGCCCGCGACTACGTGATGGCGCTGGGCTATCTGCAGGCGCCGGTCGTGGTCGCCGGCGGCGAGCACTGGTCGGGCTTCCGACCGGACCGCATCAAGGCTTTGGCAGGCGTGCTGAGCGCGTAGGTCCGACCGCGTCATTTCCAGGAGGTAGTGGTGAGTCCGCACGGCGGGTTGGTGTACTTCTCCAGCGTCTCGGAGAACACCCACCGCTTCGTGCAGAAACTCGGGCTCGACGCCATCCGGATCCCGCTCCATGGCCGAATCCGGGTGGACGAACCGTACGTGCTGGTGCTGCCCACCTACGGCGGCGGCCATGCCAACGGCCCTGACCCGGATCGCGGCGGGTACGTACCCAAGCAGGTCATCGCATTCCTCAACGACGAGCACAACCGGTCGCTGCTGCGGGGAGTCATCGCAGCCGGCAACACCAACTTCGGTGCGGAATTCGGCTACGCCGGCGACGTCGTGTCGCGCAAGTGTGCCGTGCCGTACCTGTATCGCTTCGAACTGATGGGCACCGACGACGACGTGCAAGCCGTGCGTGCGGGCCTCGCTGATTTCTGGAAGGAACAGACGTGCCACCAACGGTCACTGCTGCAGAGCATGTAGTCACGGCCAGCGCGCCGCATCCGTCGGGGGAGACCGACTACCACGCGTTGAACGCCATGCTGAATCTGTACGACGCCGACGGCAAGATTCAGTTCGACAAGGACGTGCAGGCGGCACACCAGTACTTCCTCGAGCACGTCAACCAGAACACGGTCTTCTTCCACGACATCGACGAGAAGCTCGACTACCTCATCCGCGAGAACTACTACGAGCGTGAGGTTCTCGACCAGTACTCGCGCAACTTCGTCAAGACGCTGCTGCACCGCGCCTACGCCAAGAAGTTCCGCTTCCCGACGTTTCTGGGCGCGTTCAAGTACTACACCTCCTACACGCTCAAGACGTTCGACGGGAAGCGGTACCTGGAGCGGTTCGAGGACCGGGTCTGCATGGTGGCGCTGACGCTGGCGGCCGGTGACACCGATCTGGCGGAGAAACTGGTCGACGAGATCATCGACGGCCGGTTCCAGCCGGCCACCCCGACGTTCCTGAACTCCGGCAAGAAGCAGCGCGGCGAGCCAGTGAGTTGCTTCCCCGCCGAAACTCCAGTGGACACTGCCGACGGGCCGAAGGCGATCGAGACCTTGCAGGCCGGTGACCGAGTGCTCTCGCACGACGGGTCCTACGCTGAAGTGAAAGCTGTCGTCGAGAACCCAAACGACCAAGCCCTGGTGTCGATCTCACACTTCGGGCACAGAGAGCCGATCCGCTGCACGCCTGAGCATCCGATTCTTGTGTGGACGACGCGCGAGGTTGAGACTCTCATCGAAAGCGACGGCGCCGATCCGTTCAACGGATTTGTGTGGCTGGCTGCCAAAGACATTCAGCCCACAGACTTCATCGTGACGGCAGCACCGGTCCAGCAACGCGAGCCGCGTGTCTACGACCTGATGAAACACGTCGGCGCAGGCGTGTACGAAGAGGTCGACGGGATCATCCGCAAGGTGAACTCCGACGCGAAGCACCGCAGCAAGCAGCGGCATCGCATCAAATTCGTGTCGGTGAATCGCTACGTGGAGGAGTCTTACGACCTCGGCCTCATCCTCGGCTGGTACGTCGCCGAGGGGCATGTTTCCAAACGGACGGGGTCGGATGAGCTGATTCCCAACGGCATTCACTTCACGCTCGGCGCACACGAGTTCGAGTACCAGCACGAGCTGGCTGCAGCGTTCAAGCGGGTATTCGCGGCCGATCTGTCCGTCAACCACAGTTTTTCGGACCAATCTGTACGCATGATCTGCAACAGCATGGTGGTGGCCTCGCTGTTCCTGTCCCTGGTCGGCACGGGATACCACGACAAGCGGCTGTCTCACGATATCTTGACGGCCGACGAAGAGTTCCAGCGTGGCCTCTTGGCGGGGTTGTTCCGCGGGGACGGTTGCAGCACCACCGGCGGGATGGTGCTCGACCTGGTGAACCCGGAGTTGATCGACCAGGTGCAGCTCCTCCTGCGTCGAGTCGGCATTATGTCGAGAGTTCGCCAATACGTGAACCAAGCCGGCAATGTGACGGGGCAGGTGTTCGTGCCCGGGCTGCCCGGCGCCAACGAGGACTTCATCTTCGACGTCGGGAAGAACCTACACAACTATGTCGGCCAGAAGGGGTCGTCACGCAAGACTTACCAGGTCGTGCACGGGCGGCACGTGTACGGCGTCCGCGAACTGAAGTACACGCAAGATGTTCCGGAGAAGGTCTACAACCTCCACGTCGAGGGCACACATACCTACGCGATCCGCGGCACGGTCGTACACAATTGCTTCCTCTTGCGCATCGAGGACAACATGGAGTCCATCGGGCGCTCGATCAACTCGGCGCTGCAGCTGTCCAAGCGCGGGGGCGGAGTCGCGTTGCTGCTGAGCAACATTCGTGAACACGGCGCGCCGATCAAGAACATCGAGAACCAGAGCTCCGGCGTCATCCCGATCATGAAGTTGCTGGAGGACTCGTTCTCCTACGCCAACCAGCTCGGGGCGCGGCAGGGGGCCGGTGCGGTGTACCTGCACGCTCACCATCCCGACATCTACCGCTTCCTGGACACCAAGCGCGAGAACGCCGACGAGAAGATCCGCATCAAGACGCTGTCGCTCGGTGTGGTGATCCCCGACATCACCTTTGAGCTGGCGAAGAAGAACGAGGACATGTACCTCTTCTCGCCGTACGACGTGGAGCGCGTGTACGGGGTGCCGTTCGCGGACATCTCGGTCACCGAGAAGTACTACGAGATGCTCGACGACGCGCGAATTCGCAAGAGCAAGATCAAGGCTCGCGAGTTCTTCCAGACGCTGGCCGAGCTGCAGTTCGAGTCCGGCTACCCGTACATCATGTACGAGGACACGGTGAACCGGGCCAACCCGATCGAAGGCAAGATCACCCACAGCAACCTGTGCTCGGAGATCCTGCAGGTGTCGACGCCGTCTCTGTTCAACGAGGACCTGTCGTATGCGAAAGTCGGCAAGGACATCTCGTGCAACCTCGGGTCGCTGAACATCGCGAAGACCATGGACTCGCCGGACTTCGCGCAGACCATCGAGGTGGCGATCCGGGGCCTGACGGCGGTGAGCGATCAGACGTCGATCACGTCGGTGCCGTCGATCGAGCTGGGCAACAACGAATCTCACGCCATCGGGCTCGGGCAGATGAACCTGCACGGCTATCTGGCGCGCGAGCGCATTCACTACGGCTCCGAAGAAGGCGTCGACTTCACGAACATCTACTTCTACACCGTGCTCTACCACGCGCTACGGGCGTCGAACCTCATCGCAATAGAACGCGGCACGGCCTTCAAGGGCTTCGAGCGGTCGAAGTACGCGTCGGGAGAGTTCTTCGACAAATACACCGAGCAGGTGTGGGAGCCCACGACCGCCAAGGTGCGCAAGTTGTTCGCCGACGCCGACATTCACATTCCGACGCAAGCGGATTGGCTGGAGCTGAAGGAGTCGGTGCGCAAGCACGGCATCTACAACCAGAATCTGCAGGCGGTGCCGCCGACCGGATCGATCTCTTACATCAACCATTCGACGTCTTCGATCCACCCGATCGTGTCGAGGATCGAGATCCGCAAGGAAGGCAAGATCGGTCGGGTGTACTACCCGGCGCCGTACATGACCAACGACAACCTCGAGTTCTACGAGGACGCCTATGAGATCGGCTACGAGAAGATCATCGACACGTATGCCGCGGCCACGCAGCACGTAGACCAGGGACTGTCGTTGACGTTGTTCTTCAAGGACACGGCGACCACGCGGGAGGTCAACAAGGCGCAGATCTACGCCTGGCGCAAGGGGATCAAGACGCTGTACTACATCCGGCTGCGGCAGATGGCGCTGGAGGGCACCGAGGTCGAGGGTTGCGTCAGCTGCATGCTGTAGGGCCTAGTCGTAACCGTCCGACTGCCACGGCACCCTGACCAAGGGCGTCTGCCACAGCGGCGACTGCAGCACGGGTGCCTGAAAGATCTCTGACCGCCAGACCTCGCACGGGACGAAGTACTCAGCGGGGCACCAGTACTCGCGCATCGGCCCGGCCACGATGTCGGCGTGTGCCGTCGCCGTCGTCGCAGGGTAACCGACGACCGCCAGCCCAGCACTGACCGCAAGTGCCCCGGCCCATCGCCGAGCGCCAGTCTGCATGCGTACATCGTGCGACAGGCCACGGTAGTTGGGTGGCGAAACCGCCGAGTTGAGATGCTTCTTGCGCGGCAGTCACCCAGGACGACAGGGTGGTGCGCAAACCAGAGCCTTCCCGTCGTGCCGTGATATGCAGGATGGATGCTGCTGATCACGGGCCCGACGGGCAATGTCGGCCACGAACTGGTGGAGGTGCTGGGCAACAATCCGCCGCGGGACGGGTGGCGGGTCGCCTGCCGCCACCCGAAAGAGGCGCGCAGCCGACTCGGCGATGGGGTCGATGTGTGCGGCTTTGACTTCTTCGACCGCTCGACGTGGGCCGAGACGCTGCGCGATGTGCGGTCGTTGTTCCTGCTGTTCCCGCTGCCGGGCAACCGTGCCGCACGGGAGGCGGTGATCCCGTTCGTCGAGGCGGCACAACACGCCGGCTGTCGGCATATCGTGTACGTGTCGGTGTTCGGGGCGGACCGAGCCCGGTTCATCCCGCACTACAAGGTGGAGGCGGCGCTGCGGGCCAGTTCGATGAGTTCGACAATTCTGCGGTGCAGTTTCTTCATGCAGAACCTGCACCGGACGATCTCCACGCACGGCATCGACATCGTGGAGCGCGGCGAGCTGTTCATTCCGGCCGGGCGTGGCCGCACAACGTTCGTGGACGCCCGCGACGTGGCCGAAGTTGCCGCTCTTGCGCTGACCAACCCGGCTGAACATGACGGCCGCGTTCACCACTTGACCGGGTCGGCCGCGCTGAGCATGTCGGAGGTCGCCGGGGCGCTCACCGACGCGCTGGGGTATCCGGTCACCTACACGCACCCCGGATTGCTGCGGTTCGCCGCACGGCTGCGCCGGCGCGGTGTGGGCTGGGACACCATCGGGTTCATGTCGGCTGTCTACACGCTGACCCGGCTGGGAAGGAATCAGCCGATCACCGACGAACTCGGCCGGCTCCTCGGCCGCCCGCCGCGCACGCTCGAGGAGTTCTTGCGCGACAGCGCCTGGCGCTGGCGGCAACTGATCTGGACGTAGACGACACCACGGTGCGCACGTCGCTCAGTACGTGTGCTGAGGGCCTTGCGCCTTCGCGTACATGCGTCTGAGCATGAAGTCGCGGACGCGGGGGTTGTCGATCACCTTGATCCCCGCGTTGGCGACAGCCGGGATGCCTGCGAGCTTGTGGAAGTAGCGTCCCCGCCGATATTCCCTGCCCCAGGCTGATTCCATCTTCAACGCGTAATTGGTGAAATCGTCCGGTCCGCCGTTCTGCAGTGCCGCCACGGCGCATTCACCGGCGGCCAGCCCCGACTCCAGGGCCTTCGAGATGCCCGCGCCGGACGCCGGCTTTCCTGCGCCGAGAGCGTCGCCGGTGAACAGCACCCCGGGTCGCCACGGCGGCCATGCGGTGAAGCCCATGGGCAATCGCCACGCCCGGACACTCTTGTTCTTCTTGAGCTCCTCGATCGGCGGCAGCTCCCACTCGGGCGGCAGCGTACGCAGAAAGTCGCCGAGGAACTGAGTGGCATTGATGGCCTGCCAGTTCTTGTAGCTGTTCACATAGCCCAACCCGATGTTGAATCGGCCGGAGCCCATTGGGAACACCCAGCCGTAGCCGGGCAGCTGGTCGCCCTGGAACGCCAGCTTGAGATAGATGTCGAGGCTGTCGGAGTCCGGGCGGTTCGCGTGCATCTCCGAGCGAATCGCGATCGCCGAGTAGCCGTTGTACTCCGAATCGATCTTCAGCGCGCGCTTGATGGGGGAGTAGGCGCCGTCGGCCGCGATGACGGTGTCGCCGTACACCTCTTCGCCGCTCTTGAGCGTCACACCGATCACCCTGCCGTTGTCGTCGACAATCGGCCCCGTGACTTCGGCTGACTGCCGGACTTCGGCGCCGGCGGACTCTGCGTGCTTGAGCAGCAGAGTGTCGAGCTCGGTGCGGCTCACGGTGTGGCCATGGTCGGGCATGCCGGGCCGCTTGGGGAACGACAGCTCCCACTGACTGGGGCTGAAGACGGTCACACGGTTGACGCGGTGGAACTTGGCCACCTCGCCGGCCAGGCCCATCTTCTGCAGGTAGCTGACTGCGCGGGCGGTGAGGCCGTCGCCGCACGGCTTGTCGCGCGGGAACTCGGCCTTGTCCAAGACCACGATGCGCGCGCCGGTCTGGGCGGCCTGCCACGCGGCGGCCGAGCCCGACGGTCCGCCACCTGCTATGACCAGGTCGTAGTGCTGCGTCATTACTCTCGTCTCGCTAATGGGATTTCGCCCCGAATAGTACCCACGACCTGTGAATCAGCAGCGTCCGCCGCCGCCAACCGATGGCTTCTGAGCAGGTCAGCCGCGGTGAACCGGGTAGAGTGTTCGCCGTGCGCAGACCGGCGATCCCCAGGCCCAGCGTGACCGCGGGTACGAAGGTGGACGCTCGCAGCGAGCGGTGGCGTGAGCATCGCAAGAAGGTGCGTGCCCAGATCGTCGATGCCGCGTTCCGTGCGCTGGACAAGCGCGGGCCCGAGCTGTCCATCCGCGAGATCGCCGAAGAGGCCGGCACCGCCAAGCCCAAGGTGTACCGCCACTTCACCGACAAGTCGGATCTGTTCCAGGCCATCGGCGAACGCCTCAGGGACATGCTCTTCGCGGCGATCTTCCCGTCGCTCGATCTGGCCGGTGATTCGACCCGGGAGATCATCCGCAGCAGTGTCGAGCACTACGTCGATCTCGTCGACCAGCATCCCAACGTGCTGCGGTTCCTGGTTCAGGGACGCTTCGTCGAACAGTCGGAGTCGACGATGCGCGCGCTGAACAAGGGTCGCGAAATCACACTCGCGATGGCCGACGTGTTCAACAACGAATTGCGCGAGATGGAACTGGATCCGGCCGCGCTCGAACTTGCCGCCTACACCACTTTCGGTTCGGCGGCGTCGGCCACCGACTGGTGGCTCGGACCCAACCCCGACACTCCTCGCCGGATGCCCCGGGAGAAGTTCGTCGAGTACTTGACGACGATCATGCTG
>JBAPQQ010000556.1:0-7663 GCA_049280695.1 Mycobacterium sp. | reverse complement strand
GTGCGACCCCGGTGGCACCCGGCGGATGACCCTTCGACTTCAGTCCCCCGCTGGTGTTCACCGGCAACGAGCCGCCGACGCTGGTGACATCGGCCTCGACCAGCTTGTAGGCGCCGAAGCGGTCGGCGAACCCGAGGTCCTGGTAGCTCATCAGCTCGATGCCGGTGAAAAAGTCGTGCACCTCGGCGACGTCGACGTCGGCCGGCGTCAACCCGGCCATGCCGAAAGCATGCTTGGCGGCACGCACGGTCGCCGGGAACGTCGTCATGTCCTGCTTGTGCTGATGCATGACCGAGTCGAGCCCGAGGCCGACGCCGCGGATCCACACCGGGCGGTCGGTGAACCGGTCGACGACGTCTTCGGCGGCCAGCACCAGGGCGGCCGCGCCGTCGCTCTGCGGCGCGCAGTCGTACAGGCTGAACGGCGTGACTACGGTCGGGGCGGTCAGCGCCTGTTCCAGCGTGATCTCCATACGCAGGCGCGCCTTCGGGTTCTTGGTCCCGTGCCGGTGGTTCTTCACCGCCACCATGTCGCGGGCCATGGCTTCCCATTCCCACACCATGTCCTTGGTGGACGTCTCGCGAGTCTTGTCTGCGCCCATCACCAGTGCGACATCGCAGGCGCCGGACGCCACCGCGAATAGCGCGTTGCGCACCGCGTCGTTGCCAGTAGCGCAGGAGTTCTCCACCCGGGTGACCGGAAGGTCGGGCAGACCGAGCGTGTCGGCGAGGATGCCGGAGGGAAATCCGTCCGTGGTTCCCATCGCGCCGAACCACGCGGCCTGCAGGTCGCTCTTGCGCAAGCCCTTGTCGACGCTGGCCGCGCATTCGGCGAACGCCATCGGCAGCAAATCTTTGGTGCCGAGCGCGAAATGCTCGGCGAAGGGCGTCATGCCGGCGCCGACGATGGCTACCTTTCGCATGCGATCCCCTCCTGCGCCCCTGAGCTGTGACTGTCGATGATCATGTCAGGATCAGCCACATTCGCAAGCGTGCCCAGAGTATGCCTCATGCCACAACCGTTTCGGGTTCGAATGCGTATCCGTAATCGGGCACCCCAGATCTGACCGCGACCCTGCGCAGCGCCAGCCGACCGCGGGCGCCGATGCCGATGGTTCCGGGCTCGGCGCCGGTCACTTTGACCAAGGCGCGGACGCCAACGCCGTCGAGTTCGACGATCGCCAGCGAATACGGCGTCTTCAGCCCCGGCACCGGAATGTGGACCGTGGTCTCGGTGTAGACGCTGCCGGTGCGGGGCAGCGGCACCCGCTCGTAGTGGGTGCTCAGTCTGCCGTCGTCGTCGACGCGATAGCGCGGCGGGAAGTCCAGATCGTCACTGTCGGCGTATTTGCCGGCCTCCCAACGGACCTTTGCTTCGAATGCCCGCTCGTATGCGGCGAGCGAGATCGGGATGTCGGCGCCCGAGACGACGGCACCCTCGGGGACCGCGCGCGCCGCGGACTCCCGACGATGCAACTTGGCGGAGCAGTTGCCCGAATGCTCTTCACGTCCGCAGCCGACCACGGTGAAGACCCGACAGGCTGGCCTGCTCGACGGCGACCAGTGGTCCTCTCTTTCCTGCCTCGGCCATCGCGTCCTCGTCGTCACCGGGCACGCGATGGTTCGCAGTACCCCAGCAGGGCAGGTAGGTTCCGAACGACGCGACGTACGGCATGGGAGCTTGCGCTCCCTACGTGACCGCGCCGGCGGCCTTGAGCTCGATGATGCGGTCCCAGTCCAGGCCCAGCTCAGCCAGGATCTCGTCGGTCTGCTCGGCGAAACCGGGCGCAGGCCCGGTTTGCGGCGCGGCGACGTCGAACTGCACCGGGTTGGCCACGAGCTCGAGTTCGCCTGCCCGGACCATGTATTCGTTGGCGCGGACCTGATGATCCTCAGCGGCCTGCAGCGTGTCCTGTACCGGCGCCCACGGGCCGGCCAGCGTGGCGAACCGCTCGCTCCACTCCACCAGCGGGCGCTTGGCCATCGCGGCCTTCAGGATTTCGACGGCGTCGGCGGTGTTCGCCGCGATCTGCTCGTCGCCGGCGAAGCGCGGGTCGTCGATGTACTCCTCGAGGTCCATGTGCTTGCACACGTCGGCCCAGAACTTGGAGGCCTGCATCATCACGAACGAGATGTAGCGATTGTCGGACGTCGGGTAGACGCCGACGAGCGGGTTGATGGGCGAACCGTGGATCCCCGGCGGCGGGCTCACCATCAGCTGGTTCAGGTGGCGGGTCAGCGCGACGGTGTGACCCAGCGACCACAGACCGCTGCCCAGCAGCGACACGTCGACGATCGACGGCTCGCCGGTGCGCTCGCGCTTGACCAAGGCGGCCGCGATGCCGCCCGCGAGGTTGGTGCCGGAGATGGTGTCGCCGTACGCCGGTCCCGGCGGGGCGATCATGCCTTCCATGCCGGGCGGGGTGATCGTCGCGGCGGTGCCGGCGCGACACCAGTAGGCCGTCATGTCGTAGCCGCCCTTGACCGACTCTTCGCCGCGCGGCCCCAGTGCGCTGCCGCGGGCGTAGATGATGTTCGGATTCACCGCGCGGATGTCGTCGACGTCGATGCCGAACTTCGTGCGGTGGCCGGGCAGGAAGCTCGTCAGGAAAACGTCTGCGCGGCGGGCCAATTCGAGTAGCACTTCTTTGCCCTCGGGCACGGACATGTCCAGCCCGATGCTGCGCTTGCCGCGGTTGGCGTGTTCGATGTTCGGGTTCGGGTCGCCTTCGACGCGCAGCGGTCCGGTCTGGCGCAGGCCGCGTTGCGGGTCGCCGGTCACCGCGTGCTCGACCTTGATGACGTCCGCGCCCCACTCGGTCAGCACTGCGCCGGCCGACGGGACGAAGCCGTACATCGCGACCTCGAGGACGCGGATTCCGTCTAGCGGCTTACTCACGCTCGACTCTCTTCTCTTCGCGCACGCGGCTCATCGACCACCGTCGCCAGGGTCTTGGTCTCCAGGAACTCCTCGAGGCCTTTGGTGCCCATCTCCCGGCCGATGCCGCTCTGCTTGTAGCCGCCGAACGGCGCGTCTGGGCTGAAGTAGCTGCCGCCGTTGATGGAGAAGGTGCCGGTCCTGATGCGGCGGGCGATCGCGACGGCGCGGTCCTCGCTGCCGAACACCGCTCCGGACAGCCCGTAGATGGAGTTGTTGGCGATTCGCACCGCGTCATCGTCGTCGTCGTAGCCGATGACCACAAGGACGGGGCCGAAGATTTCTTCCTGAGCGACCTCGCTGTCGGCATCGACGTTGGTCAGCAGCGTCGGCTCGTAGAAGTAGCCGGGGCCGTCGACCTTCTTGCCGCCGGTGACCAGCGTGGCGCCCGCGGCGATTGCCCGCTGCACCATGCCGTCGACCTTGTCGCGTTGGCGCTCGCTGATCAGGGGGCCCATGTAGGTCGACTCGTCGGCGGGGTCGCCGTGTCGCACCATGCCGAGGAAGTTCTTGACCTGTTCGACGATCTCGTCGTGATGTTTGCGCGGTACGAGCATCCGGGTGGTGATGGCGCAGCCCTGGCCGGCGTGCGAGGTGACCATGAAGGCCGACATCATCGCGCAGTTGTTGAAGTCGGCGTCGTCGAGCACGATCATGGCCGACTTGCCGCCGAGTTCGAGGAAGACCTTCTTGAGGGTCTCGCTGGCGGCCGCCATGATCTTGCGGCCGGTGGCGGTGGAGCCGGTGAATGTCACCACGTCGACGTCGGAACTCGTCGTCAGGACGGCGCCCACGGCGGGGTCGGATCCGGTGATCACGTTCACCACGCCGGGTGGGACGTCGGTGTGGTTGGCGATCAGCTCGCCGAGCGCCAGTGTCACGAGCGGTGTGTCGGGGGCGCCCTTGAGCACCACCGTGCATCCGGCGGCCAGCGCGGGCGGCAGCTTCGCCAGCGCCAGCTGGTTGGGGTAGTTGTACGCGATGATCGCGGCCACCACGCCGGCGGCTTCCTTCTCCACCCAGCGGTGGTGCTGCATACCGCGGCTCTCGACGTTGCCGAGGTCCTCGGTGAAGGAGTAGGTCTTCAGCAGCTCGGCGTAGTAGCCCACGATTTCGATCGGCTGGTCCAGCTGCGGGCCCGCGCACAGCATCTGGGTGGCACCGACCTCGGCGATGGTCAGCGCGGCCAGCTCGTCGCGATGCTCCACCAACGCGCGGTGCAGTTGCTCGAGGCAGCGGATCCGCAGTTCGACGTTCGTCGACCAATCCGTCGTGTCGAAGGCTCGCCGGGCCGCCGCAATCGCGGCCTCGGCATCCGCCACCGAGGCGTCGGGAGCGTGTCCCAAGAGCGCGCCGGTCGCCGGGTTGTACGACGGAAAAGTTCTCTCGGTGGTGACGAGCCGCCCGTCGATCAGAAGATGCCCGGTGACCGCTGAGCCTGCTTCGGGGCTTCCGTTGCCGGAGTGCCGAGTGGTGTCGGTCGCCGTGTCCTGCTGCGCCATTCGGCCTCCTAGATCACCTTGATAATTGGGTTCTCATCTGCGGCGAATCATACATTCCGATTCCGAGAACTCAAGCAAGCGGACCAAACGCTGCCGCGCTGGTCAGCGGTGGTCGTTCGGCCGGCTTAGTGGCCCTGAGCAGGCACGTCGGCCGGTTGCGTGCGACCGATGTTTGAGAGTAGTGTTCTCAAAACTGGAAGGGAGATTCTTGCCTGTGCGCGTGATCGTTGCCCTCTCGCTGCCCTCCCCGACCGCGGAGTCGACGTCGTGAGGACAGCCGTCGTCACCGGTGGCGGCTCGGGGATCGGTCAGGCCGTCGCAGCGCGGCTACGCAAGGACGGGCTGCAGGTCGCCACACTCGACCTGCGCGATTCTGAGGACGAATCGGCGTTCACCGCCGACGTCACCGACCGGGCGCAGGTCGACGCAGCACTTGCCGAGATTCGCCGCCAGTTCGGGCCGGTGACGGTGCTCGTCAACGCCGCCGGCCGGGACAGCTTCAAGCGCTTCACCGAGCTGACCTTCGACAGCTGGCAGCGCATCATCGACATCAACCTCAACGGCGTCTTCCACTGCATCCAGGCCGTCCTCCCCGGCATGATCGAGGCCGGGTGGGGACGGATCGTCAACATCTCCTCGTCAAGTACGCACTCGGGTGCGCCGTACATGGGCGCCTATGTCGCCGCGAAGTCGGCCGTCAACGGGCTCACCAAGACACTCGCGCTGGAGTACGGGCCCAGCGGCATCACCGTCAACGCGGTGCCACCCGGATTCATCGACACGCCGATGCTGCGCAGCGCCGAGGCACGCGGCTACCTCGGTGACGTCCAGGAGAACATCCAGAAGACGCCGGTGCGGCGCATGGGTCAGCCCGAGGACATCGCCGCCGCATGCTCGTTCCTCATCTCAGAGGAGGCCGGCTACATCACCGGGCAGATCCTCGGCGTCAACGGCGGGCGTAACACCTGATGCATCAACCACCTATCGAAAGGACATGCTGTGGGACGCGTTGAAGGCAAAGTCGCATTCGTGACAGGCGCTGCCCGCGGGCAGGGCCGCAGCCACGCGGTTCGGCTGGCCGAAGAGGGTGCCGACATCGTCGCCGTCGACATCTGTCACGACATCGAGACCATCGGCTACCCGATGGCACGACCGGAGGACCTCGACGAAACCGCCCGGATGGTCGAGAAGACCGGGCAAGGCGTGGTGACCGCGCAGGCCGACGTGCGTGAGCCGGCGCAGCTGCGCGAGGCGCTGCGCAACGGGCTGTCCGAGTTCGGCAAGGTCGACATCGTCGTCGCGCAGGCAGGCATCGCCGGTATGAAGGGCCAGCCGCCGCTGCAGGCGTGGTGCGACGTCATCAACACGAACCTGATCGGCACCATCAATGCAATCCAGGTCGCGCTGCCGCACCTGGCCGAGGGGGCGTCGATCATCGCGACCGGCTCGACGGCAGCGCTGATGGACACCCACAACAAGCCGGACCCGGGCAATGACCCCGGCGGCATGGCATACGTCACCGCCAAGCGCGCTCTGTCCAGCTACGTGCACGACCTTGCGACCGAGTTGGCGCCTCGCGGTATCCGCGCCAACGTGATTCACCCGACCAACTGCAACACCGACATGTTGCAGAGCGCGCCGATGTACCAGTCGTTCCGGCCCGACCTCAAAGACCCGAAGCGCGCGGATGCCGAGCCGGTGTTCTACGTGCAGCAGGCCATGAAGGTGCCCTTCATCGAGCCCGAGGACATCAGCAACGCGGTGCTGTGGCTGGCTTCCGACGAGGCCCGCTACGTCACCGGCATGCAGTTGCGGGTCGACGCCGGCGGCTACCTCAAGTGGTACGACTACCACATCTGACGGGAGGCACTCGTGAAGGTTTGGGTTGACGGCCAGCGCTGCCAGGGACACACCCTGTGCAAGATGATCGCGCCGGATTCCTTCGAGCTCAACGACATCGACGGCACCTCGTCACCGGTCTCGGAAGCGGTCGCGCCCGGTCAGGAAGACCTGGTTCGCGAGGCCATGCACTCCTGCCCCGAGCAAGCCATCCGCATCGAAGAGTGAAAGACCAAGGGAGACAACGGCTGTGACCGTCGATGACGTAGTCAGTGATAGCGATCGCAAGAAGTACCGATATCACTTCGATCGCCACACACCGGAGTATCGCCTGCAGTTCGAGAAGATCACCGAGGAGATGCAGCAGCGCTGCCCGCTGGCCTGGTCGGACACCTACGGCGGGCACTGGGTGGCGGCCGGCAACAAGGAAGTCTTCGAACTGGCCCGCTGTCCTGCCGTGTCCAATCATCACGACCTGACCGGAGAAACCCCGTTCAAGGGCATCTCGATCCCCTACGCCAAGCGGGTCAGCGGTGTGCGCGGCGGCATGCTCGAGATGGACGACCCGGAGCACCGGTTTTACCGCAGCGCGGTGAACCCGTACCTGTCCCCCGCCGCGGTCAAACGCTGGGAGCCGTTTATCGACGAGATCGTGCGGGCCAGCCTCGACGAGAAGATCGAAGGCGGGACAATCGATTTCGTTGACGACCTGGCCAACGTGGTGCCCGCGGTGCTGACCTTGGCCATGCTAGGCATCCCGTTGGACAAGTGGTCGCTGTACAGCGAACCGACGCACGCCTCGGTGTACACGCCCGAAGACTCACCCGACATCGACCGGGTGGTGGCGATGCACCGGGAGATGGGACTCGACCTCGTGAAGGCCATGCTCGAGATCCGGGAGAACCCCCGGCCCGGGCTGGTGAACGCGCTGCTCCAGATGCGCATCGACGGCGAACCGGTCCCCGACATCGAGGTTCTGGGAATGCTCGGGCTGGTCATCGGCGGCGGTTTCGACACCACCACCGCGCTGACCGCCCATGCGCTCGAATGGCTCTCCGAGCACCCTGACCAGCGTGAGCGCCTCAGCAAGGAGCGCGACACCCTGCTGGATCCAGCAACCGAGGAGTTCCTGCGCTTCTACACCCCCGCGCCCGGCGATGGCCGGACGTTCTCCGAGGACGTGGAAGTCGAAGGACAGCAGTTCAAATATGGCGAGCGGTTGTGGATCTCGTGGGCAATGGCCAACCGCGACCCGTCGGTATTCCACGACCCCAACGACGTCATCATCGACCGGAAAGGCAACCGGCACTTCAGCTTCGGCCTCGGCGTGCACCGCTGCATCGGGTCGAACGTGGCGCGCACGGTGTTCAAGTCGATGGTCACCG
>JBAPQQ010000555.1:0-4852 GCA_049280695.1 Mycobacterium sp. | reverse complement strand
GACCGATTGCGGGTGAAGCGTCTCGATGCGACGCGCAAGGCGACGATGAAGCTGCGCGCGAGTGGATTTCAGTTGCGACTCATAGGCAACCGCACGAACCAGTGGGTGGCGAAACGCGAATTCCCCTCCGCGCGTGAACTTCACCTGATCGATCAGTTCGGCAGCGACCAGTTCGTCGAGGGCTGGTTCGATTCCCAGTTCGATCAGCAATTCCGGCCCGAACCGGGAACCAATGACGGCGGCGGCACTGAGTGTGCGCTTGGCGGCCGGCGCAAGCCGGTCGATGCGGGAGGCGATGGTGGCCTGCAAGGTCGCCGGCACGCTCACCTCGGCGACGTCATCGCGCAGCGTGTAATCGCCCGACTTCCCGTCGAGTACAGCACGTTCCGCGAGGTCGCGAACCATCTCCTCCGCGAAGAACGGATTACCTGCTGCTCGTTGCGCAATTCGCTCGGCCAGCCCGGAAACCGATGGATGTGCCCCTAGCAGTTCGAAAACAAGAGCAGATGTGTTCGCGTCACTCAGTGGCCTCAATGCGATCGCCTGAGCGGTGGCGACACGAGCCAACGCGCCCCGGTACTCGGGCCGGTAGGTGAGTAAGACTGCCGCACGACTCTGCGGCACCACCGTCATGAAGCCGGCGAGCATCGATTCGCTGATTTCGTCGATCCAGTGCACGTCCTCGATCAGATAAAGCACCGGCGTGGCGCGCGCCAGCGTCGCCGCATTTATCAGCTCCGTCAGTCGGCGTCGACGCGCATCGGGCTCAATATTGGGGCTGCCGCTGCCAGGGGCGGCAATTCCCAGCAAGTCTTCAAGGAGGACAACATCTTCCGGGTCGGCGTCAGGGACCTGGGCCCGTACACGGGCGCGGGCGGATACAGTATCGAGGCCGGTGACTCCCAAGCCGGCACGCAACAGGCGCGCCACCGCGTGGAACGGAATATCGGTGGCGTGGGATTCGCAGAAGGTCGGGACGACGTCCATGCCACGCTCGACGGCCAAGGCGCTGGCTTCCTGAGCGAGCCGACTCTTCCCGATGCCCGCCGGGCCAACGACATTGACCACGCATCCTGTGCCGCTCACCGCCTCGTCGAGGATTCCTGCGATGGAGTTGATCTCCCGGCTGCGTCCGACAAACGTCGGCGCACTGCGCTGAACCTGTTCGGGTTCCATCATCAGGGACATCAACCGACGAGCGGGGACCTGCGCATCGGAGCCTTTGATCTGCACCATCTCGAAAGGACTCAGGGCCACGAGGTGCTCGACCAGTCGTGCCGTCGACTCACTGAGCATCACCCCGCCGGGCGGAGCAACCGACTCCATCCGCTGAGCCATCCCGACATGCTCGCCGATCGCGGTGTAACCCATTGCGCCCGAGCCGATCTCCCCGGCGATCACCTGTCCGGAATTCAGTCCGACTCGCAACTGCAACACGATATGATCGGTTGACTCGAGTTCGCTTGCCAGCCGACGCGTTTCCTCTTGGATGTCGACGGCCGCCAGGCATGCCCGAAAGGCGTGGTCTTCCAGGGACACTGGCGCGCCGAACAAAGCCATGATGCCGTCGCCGGTGAACTTGTCCACCGTTCCGCCATAGCGTTTCACGACAACCGCACATCGGTCGACTAGTTCCGCCATGATCTCGCGCAGCCGCTCGGGACCGACGGCAGCGGCGAGGTCCATCGAATGCACGACGTCGGCGAACAGCACAGTCACCTGCTTGTACTCCGCTGGTGCTGTCGCCTGAGTACGCGCGCCGCACTCGTCGCAGAACTTGGCACCCTCACGCAGCGCATAGCCGCAGGAGGCGCAGACGAGCTCGGCGGCGGTCATAACATCGCCTCGGCCATAGTGATATGGCCTTCGAAGCCAAGCGATTCCGCCATCTCGCGGTAGCGCTCGGCGAGGGCGCCATATGAGTTCTCGCCGCGCGCTCGAGCCAGCAGCGCACGCAGTCGCAGCACGGTGATCTCGTTCAGCACGAACCCAGGCTCGGTTGGCACGGCGGCCAGACGGTCCACCGCAACCTGAGCTTCAGCGAGATCTTCGTCGGCGCCTCTTCGCACCAGCGCTTCGACCAGTGCTGCGACCGCCAGCGCGGAATTCGTCCAACCATCCGAGCTCAACAAATCGTCGACGACCGCACGTGCTCGCTGGATTCCCGCGTCGACCTGTCCGGAGGCTGCTTCCGCTCGGGCGATTTCGGCGTCGATTATCGGCAGTGCCGCATAGGAGTACCTGTCGTGCAACACCTCGTCACGCACCTGAGTGAGCAATTCGATGCCGCGCTGGAAGTCCGGTTCGTCGGCATGCAGAACAGCCACCCCGTGGGCTGTTCGCGCCATGTTCAATCCCAGGTCGTCTCCGGAACGCTCCGTGAATGCCAGTACTTCTGCGGTTTCGCTCAAGGTCGTCGCGTCGGGACGCCACACACCGACAGGGATCGCGACCCCGTATGTGAAATAGGCCGTGCCCGATTGGCTGACAGCGTCCATGTGGTTCGACACCTCGAGCGCCCTCTGAAAGTCGTCGCGCCAGTCGTCAACTCCGAGGCACCATTTCGCGATACTTCGCATCGCCATCGTGGCAGCGAGCGGTGACCCCACGATCAGGTCACCTCTTGTGGGGTCACCCTCCGCTGCGTCAATCGCTGCCCGCGCCCACAGAAGTACGTCTGTCACCTCGGCGGTCTCGAGCTTGGCGGTGAGTGCCATGAAGGTGAGCGCGAGCGTCAACGTCGGGTCATTGATCGATTCGAGGAGCCCCATGAGTTCCGAGGCGAGGTTGGACGCCGCCCGACGCTGCGCCTTGGTGAAGTCGACGACGACCGCGCCCGCCATGCCGACGGCCAGCGACCGCTTGTCGCCCGCAGCTTCACACAGTTCGCGTAGTTCGTCGAAGCGTAGGTCGGCACCACTGCCTCCGGCGCGCCACGCGCTGCCGCACAGCAAAGTTCGGGGCGCAATCCGCATCGTCAACCGGTCGGGATCATCGAAGGCCAGTCGGTCGGCGACTTCAACGGCTTTGCGCCAGCTGGTGTGCGCCGCGGTGATGCTCCGGTTGGTGGACCAGGTGCCCGCACGCATGTGCCACGCGAAGGCGGCATGCAGGTCTCCCGCAGCCTCGAGATGCTCGGCGATCGATGCCGCATTCTCGTCGGCCGTATCGGGCCCGCGCGCTTCGATCAAGTTGGCAAGCTGCCGATGAAGTTTCGCGAGGGTGGACTTGAGCTGCGACTCGTATGCGACGGTGCGGATCAGCGGATGCCGAAACACATACTCACCGCCTCGGGTGAACTTCACCTGGTCGATGAGCTCTGAGGCCGTCAAGTCGTCGAGGGCCGGGTCGATGCCCAACTCGACCAACAGCTCCGGGCTGAACCGCGATCCGATGACGGCCGCTGCACTCAAGGTCGTCTTCGCGGCCGGCGCAAGTCGGTCGATGCGGGCGGCAATGGTGGCCTGCAGGGTCGGCGGAACACTGACCGCTGCCGCATCACCGGAAAGCCTGTACTGGCCGGAGAGGCCCTCGAGGACACAGCGTTCGGCCAGGTCTCGAATCATCTCCTCGACGAAGAACGGGTTCCCGGCCGCTCGTTCGGCGATGAGATCGGCCAGTGCTGCCACCGAAGGATCCGAACCCAGCAGTTCCCGAGTCAGGGCGATCGCGTGTGCACGGTTAAGCGGCCTCAGAGCTACTGTCTGGGCGCCCGCTGCACGGCTGAGTACGCCGTGGTACTCGGGTCTGAAGGTCATCAGTACCGCAGAAATACTCTGCGGAACGACCGCGAGGAAGCCGGCGATCATCGATTCGCTGACCTCGTCGATCCAGTGCACATCCTCGATCACGAAGAGCGCAGGCGTGGTGCGCGCCAGGATCGCGGTGTTGATCAACCCTGTCAGTCGCCTGCGGCGTGCATCCGGCTCTACCGTCGGTGGTACGGATTGCGGGTCGGCGATGCCGAGCAGGTCGTCAAGTAGGAGAACGTCCTCCGGATCGGCGTCTGGAACCAATGCCCGCACCCGCGTCCGGGCAGCGTGGTTGTCGAGGTCTTTGATTCCAAACCCGCCGCGCAGCAACCGCGCCACCGCGTGAAACGGGATATCGGTCGCATGAGATTCGCAATGGGTGGTGATGACATCCATGCCCCGGTCGGCGGCCAGTGCGGCGGCCTCTTGGGTCAGCCGACTCTTGCCGATGCCTGGCGGTCCGACGACGTTGACGACGCAGCCGGCACCGCTGACCGCTTCGTCGAGGATGCCCGCGAGGGAGTTCATTTCCCATGTGCGGCCGACCAGAGTCGGCGCGTTGCGGTCTACGCTGTCGCGCTCGGTCATAGTCGACATCAAGCGGCGGGCTGGAACCTTCGCGTCGGATCCTTTGATGCTCACCGCTTCCGGTTCACTCAGCGCCGCCAGATTTTCGACCAAACGTGCGGTCGATTCGCTGAGCATGACTCCGCCGGGCGGGGCAACCGACTCCATCCGCTGAGCCATTCCGACATGCTCACCGATTGCGGTGTAACCCATTGCGGCCGAGCCGATGTCACCGGCGATCACCTGACCAGAATTGAGCCCGACTCGCAGCTGCAACTCCACGCGGTCGCTCGACTGGACTTCGGCTGCCAGCCGCCTCGCTTCGTGTTGAATGTCGAGTGCCGCCAAGCATGCCCGAAAGGCATGGTCCTCCAACGCTACTGGGGCGCCGAACAGAGCCATGATTCCGTCGCCGGTGAACTTGTCCACGGTCCCGCCGTAACGCTTCACCACCACTGCCGAACGCTTGACGAGATCACCCATGATCTCGCGCAGCCGCTCCGGACCCACCGCCGCGGCGATGTCCATCGAGT
>JBAPQQ010000554.1:0-4449 GCA_049280695.1 Mycobacterium sp. | reverse complement strand
GCCAGCCGGGTCAGGTCCGCGCCCTTCTCCACGGCGGCCAGCACACCGACGTCGGGCTGCCCGACGACGGCGGCGTGACCACCGGCCGACGTCACTGCCGCCACCACCTCCACCGTCAGCGACCTGGCGCCCGACGCCACCACCACCGAGCCGCGCGGCAACGCCACGGGAAACTGCTCAGCTAGTGATTCGGCGATCGGCAGCAAACTTTCGGAGCCGGGGATGAGCTCGTCGGTGTGCGGCGGCGCTGCGTGGCCGCGGCCGACCTTTCCCGACACCGCGGCCATCTTGCGGCGCAGGTGTTCTACCAGCTCAGCACGGTCGACGTCGCGCTGATCCAGGCTCGTCGCTGCTGTCACAGCAGCACCTCCCGCACCTTTTGTTTCAGAGCATTTTCGAATGTATGTTCGATACTCTGAGTAAACACCCGCCCGCCGACACCGTCAAGGAGTCAGACGCCAAGGGGACGGTCTGCAGGGGGCTAGAACTACCAACAACGACGTCGGCGACAAAACGCGGTTCGGCCAGGCGACCCGTGTGGGGACTCTTGTACTACTACCGACGCCTCTCAGACGCAGGACGATATGAGAATTCTGCCCGTCTGATGAAGGACCTGATCGAACTCTGCGGCGTTGTAAACCGCATTAGAGAAGGCCTCCTCGATCGTATGCCCGGCACCACCGGCGACGAGGCCGCTGTCGTCTTCGCCGATTGACACCACGCATACGTCAGCATTGGTCACCTCGTCACTGGTGCACTGGTCGGCGCCGGCGCCCTCACACACGGCGATCACCGCTGCTTCGGCCTCGTCGTTGGTGGCACCGGATGCCATGTAGCCCACCAGCATTCCGTCGATCACGCCGGAACCGACTGCTCTGGACATCACGCCGGGCTCGACCTCTCCACCAGGTCCGTCAGCCCACGCAGGACTTGTCGAAATCGTCGCGGCGATGGCGCCTGCAGTGACTACGCCAGCGGCAAAAACCGCGGAAACCGAGCGGGTGATGGCCATGCTGCTCCCTCTGAACCGGTCCACCGAATGACTCGTACTTCTTATCACAGGCATTCCCCATTTTCTCGTCGCTTTCAGCGTCCGTGACATGCGACGCAGACAAACCTCGTTCGTGTTACGTTGACTGAACGGAGCCGTTGCTACAAGTAACTACACCGTCTTTCGGCACCACCGCCGCGTTGACGGCAGTCCGTCTGAGTGCCGCACCGCCACTCTGCCTGGGGCGCAAAGCAACTTCACGTCCGCTTGCGCCCGAGACCACCCGAGACCAGGATGGCCGCTGCTAACGCTACCGGCGCCCTCTACCGCCAGGAGTCACCTGCGACACATCAGGTGCACGCGTGCCCGGCACTGCCTTGATCGAAACACTGCCAGTCGTTTGGCAGATGGTCGTGACCCCGGCCTCTTGGCAACTCGGCCGGGCACTGGCGACCGGAGCCGACATGACCGCCGCGGCGATCACACCCGCCGTCAGCAGTGTTGTGTACTTGTATCGGATCGTCATGGCCCTCATCCTGATCGGCTTTTCTGCATAGTCATCGCGTCGCACAGACCTTACTAGTGTCACGAGAGTTTACCTTCCCTTCACGAGCGACGGGGTGAGCGCGAGGCACCCGGTGCGACAGCCATTGCCGCAGCGGCGGCTCCTGCTGCCGGCAGTGGTGCGAGATAACGCAGTCTTGGGGCCATCAGTGCTCCTTCTTTCCTACTTGGTTCTGTTGTTCCGGCGCCACTTCAAAGCTAGATTCGGCGTCACCCCAATAGCAATAAAGTCATAGAGCGCTCAGATATGAGTGCACATATATATTGTGCTGAAATCTGAAATTGCTTGGGCCGGCACACCTATCGGCGACGCCGGCTCTTCGGAGGTGTCGCACCTGGCAGCCCGCCGCATCGGACGGCATTAGTACCTGTGTGCCGATCCATATCGGCTCTTCATAAGAGCTGGGTATGAAGTTCGTGACAGTGTCATATGTCGTTCGCACACTGGAAGCATGACAACGCTGCAGTCAGCCGGGCCGCCTCGCCACCGTCAGGCGATCCTCGGGAGATTGCCCCGCATCTTCCGCGCAGACGGTTCCCCGATCCGGGTCCTCCTGGTCGATGACGAGCTGACGCTGACCAATCTCGTGACGATGGCGCTGCACTACGAAGGTTGGGAGGTGGATGTCGCCCACGACGGCGAGAATGCCGTTGCGAAGTTCAACGCAAACCCGCCGGACGTGCTGATCTTGGACATCATGCTGCCCGACATCGACGGCCTGCAGATACTGCGCCGGGTGCGTGAAGCGGAGCAATACACACCCACGCTGTTTCTGACCGCTCGCGATTCGGTTACCGACCGCGTCACCGGCTTGACGGCCGGCGCCGACGACTACATGACAAAACCGTTCAGCCTCGAAGAACTCGTGGCGCGGCTTCGCGGCCTGCTGCGGCGCAGCCAGTACACCGACACCGCTCCGACAGACGATCTCACCGTCGGTGACCTGACCCTGGACGCCACCAGCCGAAGAGCAAGCCGCGGCGGAACCGAAATTGATCTGACCGCAACAGAGTTCGAGCTGCTGCGCTACTTGATGCGTAACCACGATCGCGCCATCGGCCGCGCGGAGATCCTTGATCGAGTGTGGCACTACGGCTTCGACGGCAGAACCAGTATCGTCGATCTCTACATCTCCTATCTGCGTAAGAAGATCGACAAAGGCCGCGAGCCGATGATCCGCACCGTGCGCGGAATCGGCTACATGCTGCGGTCCACGCCGTGAGCGCGTGGCCGAACTTCCTGCGGGCCGGGCGCCGTCGCCTGCGCGTATATGAGTTCCATCTGAAGTGAGTGACTCCGCGAACGGTCATCGACACACTGGAACTTGTACTACGCCATTCGCCGCGCGGAACGAACTGAAAAGAGGAAACAAGAAGTGACAGGCAAATTCTCGACCATCGCGGTCGCGACGATCATCAACGGTCTCACCGCTGGTCTACTAGCTGCGTCCGGTACGGCTGCGGCCGCGCCGACCGAGACATCCGTCGATGCGACGATCGCCCAGCTGCAAGCCAGCGGTAACCGCGTGGTGGTCAACAAGATCGGTAGCGGCCCGCTCAGCCAATGCGCTGTGACGTCGGTGCGGCCAGTTTCCACGACAGTCCACCGATCTACACCGCAGGTGCTCGGCGCGAACCTCCAGTCGATCACCACCGTGCATGTGACAGTCAAGTGCTGACCAAGCCCTGGAGAAGGATCGAAACTGCGCACAGATCGTGATTTCGCGCCGAACGGCGATCTCACCGCAGTCTCGCCAACCCCTGAGCGACAGCGCTATTCCCACTCGATGGTGCCGGGCGGCTTGCTGGTGATGTCCAGCACCACCCGATTGACTTCCGGCACTTCGTTGGTGATCCGCGTCGAAATGCGTTCCAGAACCTCGTACGGCACCCGCGTCCAGTCCGCTGTCATCGCGTCCTCACTGGACACCGGCCGCAGCACGATCGGATGCCCGTAGGTGCGCCCGTCACCCTGCACACCCACCGACCGCACGTCGGCAAGCAGCACCACCGGGCATTGCCAGATCAGGTTGTCCAGCCCCGCGGTGGTCAGTTCCTCCCGCGCGATCGCATCAGCACGGCGCAGCGTTTCCAGCCGCTCCCCGGTGACCTCACCGACGATCCTGATGCCCAAACCTGGCCCTGGAAACGGTTGGCGCGCAACGATCTCCTCGGGCAGGCCCAGCTCGCGGCCCACCGCGCGGACCTCGTCTTTGAACAGCAGCCGCAGCGGCTCCACCAGCGTGAAGTTCAGGTCGCGCGGCAAACCGCCGACGTTGTGATGGCTCTTGATGTTCGCGGTGCCGCTGCCCCCGCCGGACTCCACCACGTCCGGATACAGCGTGCCCTGCACCAGGAACTTGACCTCAGACCCGTTGTCTTCCAACAAATCTCGCACGGCTCGTTCGAACGTGCGGATGAACTCCCGGCCAATGATCTTGCGCTTGCCCTCAGGGTCGCGCACCGCGCACAACGCCTCGAGGAACCTGTCCGCGGCGTCGACGGTGACCAGCCGAGCGCCGGTGGCCGCCACGAAATCGCGCTCTACCTGGGCGCGTTCGCCCGCGCGCAGCAGTCCGTGGTCGACGAACACACACGTCAACCGGGCGCCGATCGCGCGCTGCACCAGCGCGGCCGCCACCGCGGAGTCCACGCCGCCGGACAGCCCGCAGATGGCCCGTCCGTCGCCGATCTGCTCGCGCACCTGCGCGACCAGCGTGTCGGCGATGTTGGCGGGCGTCCAGGTGGAGTCGATGCCGGCGAACTCGTGCAGGAACCGGCTCAGCACTTGCTGCCCGTGCGGGGTGTGCATGACCTCCGGGTGGTACTGCACCCCGGCCAGCGCACGCGCCCGGTTCTCGAACGCCGCCACCGGCGCACCGGCACTGGTGGCC
>JBAPQQ010000553.1:0-2541 GCA_049280695.1 Mycobacterium sp. | reverse complement strand
GCGCCACACACCGCCCCGGACCCACCCCATACCCGACCAGCAGATGCGCCCACCGATTCGCCGCCTCATCCAACTCGCGATACGTCCACGACCGGCCCCGGCAGGTCAGCGCCACCGCCTCCGGCGTACGGGTGACCTGGGCAGCAAACAACACCGGAATCGACACCGCCGGCCGCGCCGGTCGCGTCAACACCCCCCGATGACCCCACCCATCCAACTGGGCATGCTCATCCTCATCGAGCAAATCAATCGACAACAACCGCCGCGACGTGTCCGCCGTCATGACTACTGACCCGAATCGGCGGTCAAGGCCGCCACCACCCGCCGCAACCGTCCCATCAACGATTCGATACCCGCGGCATCGAACACCTCGGTGTCGTACTCGACACGCAACGTCAGCTCGCGACCCGGTGAAGCTTGCACCGCCAGCGGATAGTGGTTGTACTCCCGGGCGTTGATCTCGGTGATGGCCAACTCGTACTCGCCGGCGAACGCGGCGGCGTCGACCGGGTAATTCTCGTAGACGAACAGGGTGTCGAACAACTGGTCCTGGCCGGTGACGCGGTGAATCTCCGACAGCGCCAGGTGCTGGTGCTCGACGGTGCGGTTGTGGGCGGCTTGCAGCTGATCGAGCAGGTCGGCGATGGTGGTCGTCGGCGTGATCGTCGCGCGCACGGGCACGGTGTTGATCAACAGGCCCACCATCGACTCCGCGCCGTTGACCTCGGTCGGGCGCCCCGAAACTGCGGTGCCGAAAGCTATATCACGCTGGCCGGTAAGCCACATCAGCAGCTGCACCCAAACTGCCTGTAGCACGGTGCTGACGGTTGTGTGGTTCGAGCGGGCCAGCTCGCTAAGAGCCTGAGTGGACTCTTCAGGCAATTGGAACGTTGCGACGCCTCGCCGCCCCAGGCCCAACCGACTCGGCGGACCCACCAAAGTGGGGGTGTCGAACCCGGCCAACACCTCACCCCAGGCCGCCCGGGCAGCGTCCATGTCCCGTTCGGCCAGCCAGCTGACAAAACTGCGGTACGGGATCGCCGCAGGCAACCGCTGGCCGTAATAGCCGACGATTATCTCCTGCAGCAAGATCGCGGTCGACCAGCCATCGAGAACGATGTGGTGGTTGGTCAGTACGAACCGGTGCCGATCGGGTCCGGTGCGAATCAACGCTGCCCGGAAGGGCGGCTGCTCGGCCAGGTCGCCGACCGCGGCGCGTTCGGCGGCGCACACCTCCTGAACCTGCTCTTCGAGGTCCAGGTCGCTGGCAGTGAGGTCGACGTATCGCCACGGCACCACCGGGTCGGCCGGGATGACCTGCACCGGCTCATCGAAGTCTGCGCAGAAGTGTGCCGCAAGATGCGGATGACGGGTGATTTCCGTCTGCACCGCGTCGCGCAGCCGCTGCGGGTCAAGAGCACCGGTGATGGTGATATCTCGCTGGATCGCATACACATCGTCGCTGTCCTGCGTGGTGCCGGCGTGGAACAGCAGCCCCTGCTGCAGCGGGGTCAACGGCAACACATCCGCGACCACATACTGCTCGCACAGCTCGTCGAGCTGGGGCTGGCTGAGCCGGGCCGGGACGATATCCGACGGCGTGAGCCCACCCCCACCGGCACGCACCAGCGCGCAGATCCCGGCCAAGGCCTCAAACCACAACCGGCTCAACCGGTCCACCCGCGCGTGATTGAGCGCCGATTGCGCCCAGGTCCAGTTCGCGTGCAGCTGGGGGCCGCTGTCGGTGTCGACAGTGGCGGCGTTGAGCTCCACGGTGTGCAGCAGCGGCATCGGGATCGCCGCGGCCGCACCAGTCAGCGCCAAGCCCTCCTGGCTGATCCGCCACAGCTCATCGGAAAGTTCGGCCCCGGTCGCGCCCAAGCGCCCCAGATAGTTGAACGCGATCGGTGGGTCGACCCCGTCCAGGTCGATTTCGGGGTTCAGATAACGCAGCAGACCATAGGTCAACGGATCGGGTAGGGCGCGCAATTGTTCTTTGGCGTCCTTGACCACCGCGCCCAGCGCGGACTCACCGGCGACCACCTGCGCCCAGTCCAGCCCCCCCACAGCCAGGGCCACCGGGTAGATGGTGGTGAACCAGCCCACCGTGCGGGTCAGATCGACCCCGGTGGCCAGCTCCTCGTGGCGGCCATGGCCCTCCACATCGATGCCGATCGGCGATCCGCCGGCGCCCAACAACTCCGCGACCGCCAACCCGAACGCGATCAACAGGATGTCTTGAATCCCAGCGTGAAACGCCGCCGGCACTTCTCCCAACAGCATCCGGGTGGTCTCGGAATCCAGGTCCACCGACAAGTTTCCTGCGGTGGTGAACGTGTCCACACCGGGTTGTACCGCCGGCAACACCGCGGGAGTCGCCGCCACCTGCCGCCACGCATCGGCCTGCGCGACCACCTCGGGAGCATGGGCGTACTCGGCCAGCAGCGTCGACCACCGCGCGAACGACGTCCCGCCCGCCGGCAGCGCGATCGGCTGCCCGCTGTGATGCTGGGCCCAGGCAATGTTGAGGTCTTCCAACAG